>CBDTTY010000021.1:0-21002 GCA_965363875.1 uncultured Anaerolineales bacterium | reverse complement strand
GCATTCTCTGTCTCAAGGAGAGGAATTGCCAGTATCCCGAGATCTACCGAGGTTAAACTTGTCGAACGGACGGTGATTGAATGACACATATCTATGCGTTGGTGAACCAGAAAGGCGGTGTGGGGAAGACGACCACCGCAATTAATCTCGGCGCCAATATAGCAAATTTCGGGCAGCGCGTCTTACTCGTCGACATCGACCCGCAAGCCAACGCGACTTCCTGTCTGGGCATAAATCACTCAGAGATCCAGCAGGGTACCTACGATGCTGTCATCGGACGGACCCCTGCATCTGAAATTGTCCTTCACAACCAGAAATTAAACCTATCCCTGCTGCCCTCCTCCTCTGCACTTGCCGGGGCTCAAATCGAGATAGTCGATGTACCCGAGCGCGAGAAGTTATTGCGGAAAATGCTCCAACCTCTTGCGAAGAAGTACGATTACATCTTTGTGGATTGCCCGCCTTCACTCGGCTTGTTGACGCTTAACGGCTTGCTTGCAGCAGCGAATGGGGTCATCATCCCCATTCAATGCGAGTACCTTGCCCTGGAAGGGCTGACGCAGCTCATGGAGACATTGACGCGCATTAAAAGTGGACTCTTTCCCGAACTCAGAATCCGCGGGATGCTGCTCACAATGTATGATGGGCGCACGAACCTTTCGCAGGATGTCGTGGAGGAAGTCAGACAGCATTTCCCAGACGAAGTATTTCGAACGGTGATACCCCGCAGTGTAAGACTCGCTGAAGCGCCGTCTCATGGACTTCCGATTACGGCTTATTCGCCGAATTCAAGCGGCGCACTTGCTTACCAGTCGCTTGCGCGGGAACTTCTCGAGGGTGACGGCATCGAAAATGTAGAAACCATCCGTAATGATGAGGTAAGAGATGAGTAAGAAGCGCGGGTTAGGTAAAGGTCTGGATGCATTAATCCCGACAGGCTCCGACCAAATTCCATCGAGGCAAGGTATGCTCCAGGTACCCGTCGAGAATATTCAACCCAATCCCAGGCAACCACGCACCTCACCGGAAATGGAGAACATCTCTCAACTAGCCGATTCCATCAGCGAACACGGCATCCTGCAGCCGCTTGTCGTCCTCCCAAAGGATGCCGGCGGCAGCTATACGCTCATCGCCGGAGAAAGACGTTTGCGGGCTGCCCAGAAAGCTGGGCTGGGCTTCGTCCCCGTGATCGTACGCGAAGCCAATGAACAGCAGCAACTTGAATGGGCACTCGTCGAGAACTTGCAGCGATCAGATTTAAACCCTCTTGAAACTGCGAATGGCTATCTCCAGTTAGCAGATGAGTTCGACCTTTCTCACGCGGAGATTGCCAAACGCGTCGGTAAGAACCGCGCCACCGTAAGCAATACGCTCCGCCTGTTAAAGCTCTCCGCTGCAGTCCGCGGTGCACTCATCGAGAATAAGATCTCAGAGGGACACGCCCGTGCACTCCTCAGCCTCCCCACCGCACAAGCTCAATCCGCGGCCCTTCAGAGCATCCTTGAGCGAGAACTCAGCGTGCGCCAGGTCGAGGAACTCGTCCAGCGCCTGCTCGGTGAACGGCGAAAGAAGAAACCAACAACAAAACGCTCTCCCGAGGAGACAGCCTTGGAAAATCAACTCCGTGATGCGCTCGGCACGCGGGTGACATTAAAGCGCGGGCGGCGCGGAGGAAGCCTGGTCATCCGCTTCTTCTCCGATGAAGAATTGAATGCCCTGGTAGATCGCTTACTGGCTAGCTCGGAGGAGAAATAACTTGCGTTACCTGGTCTTCGGAACAGGGGCCGTCGGCGCCCTTGTAGGCGGAAAGCTCGCACTCGCCGGGTTCCCGGTGACGTTTCTGGCACGGCCTCGAATTGCGGAAGCCATGCAAACGCACGGTCTTCACCTGGCCGGTGATCGCACTCACGGAGTCGTCGAAGAAGCCCATGCCATCACCGAAATCTCGGGGATGGAGAAACCCGATCTCATCCTGCTGACAGTTAAAACTTACGACGCCGAGGCTGCGGCAGCGGAGATCGAGGCTGCATTTCCAGCCCCCCCCACCATCGTGAGCCTCTTAAATGGTATTGGCAGCGAGCAGATGCTCGCCGCGCGTTTCGGGGAAGAGCGCGTCATCTCTGCCACTCTTACCACTGCCGTGCAAATGATTGAACCTGCAGTAATCCACGTCGCCCGGCGGAGAGGGATCGGGGTTGAACTTAATCATCCACTGGCGGCTGAGTTCATTCATGATCTCGAAGCAGCCGACGTCCTCACTGAAGCTTATGGAAACGCCGAACGCATGAAGTGGTCGAAGCTCCTGACGAATATCGTCGCTAATGCGAGTTCGGCCATCCTCGGTTGGACACCGTCGCAAGTGTACTCCCATCCAATTACTGCAAGGATTGAAATTGAGTCTCTTAGAGAAACAGTCCGGGTCTTGCGGGTTATTGGCTACACCCCACAGGATTTGCCGGGAGTTCGCGTATCCCTTCTTGCGCGTGCGGTGTTTCTGCCCCAACTGCTCATTCGACCTCTTCTCGGGAAGATCGTCAGTGAAGGGCGCGGGGACAAAAAACCGTCACTCCACTTCGACATCGGCCGCGGTAAATCCGAGGTCTTGCAATTAAACGGGGCAGTTGTACAAGCCGGCTCACGCCTGGGTTCCCCTACACCAGCTAATCGGCTTCTCACCGACACACTAATGAAGCTCGTAAATAATCAGGAAAAACCGGAAAGATTCCAGAATAATCCCGAGCTATTGATTCAACTCGCTCGGGAATACGGCGTTCCCGGGATTTGACCCTGCCGCTTCTGGCCCTTACCGCACCGGCTTCCCCGTCAGCTTCAGAACAGCGATCTCGATTTGCTGCCTATGGACTTCCATCGGTCCATTTCTAGGTATAATCTCGTGAGCATATCCGGAAAATGGAGGCTTGAATGGATTTTGATGATAAAGTCGCGATTGTAACTGGGGCTTCTCGCGGCATAGGCCGGGCGATTGCCTTGGAATTTGGCGGTCGTGGCGCACGTGTCGTCGTAAACTTTAATCAAAACTCTTCAGCCGCCGATGAAGTTGTAAAAAAAATCTCGGAAAGCGGTGGGGAAGCTTTTTCCCACCAGGCTGACGTCAGCGTTTTCGAGCAGGCGGACGGGCTGGTTAAAACCGCCATCGAGAAGTATGGAGACCTCCATATCCTCGTTAACAATGCTGGCATCACCCGCGATGGTCTGATCATGACGATGTCTGAAAGCGATTGGGACGATGTAATCCAGACCAATTTAAAATCGACGTTTAACTGCTGTAAGGCAGCAATCCGCCATATGCTGCGCCGCAGGTACGGACGGATTATTAACATCGCCTCCGTATCTGGGATCATGGGAAATCCTGGCCAGACTAATTATTCCGCCTCAAAGGCAGGACAAATTGGTTTCACGAGGGCACTAGCGCGAGAAGTCGCATCGAGAACGATCACGGTCAACGCAATTGCGCCCGGTTTCATTCAGACCGATATCTGGTCGACCGTACCCGAGGATGCTCAAAAGAGCCTGATGGATATAATTCCTCTCGGTCGAGTCGGGCAGCCGGAAGAGATAGCAAAAGCTGCCGCTTTCCTCGCCTCCGATGACGCAGCATACATCACCGGTCATATACTTACCGTTGATGGTGGAATTGCGATGTAAATAGGAGTCTAAAGAGAATGGATACAACAGAAGAGAATAAAGATCGAACTCCCGGCACAACAACGATGGCCCCCGGTGTTCTTCTTACCCTGGCTCGTCTCACAGCGCTGAGCGTCCCTGGCGTGGTTGCGATGGCACCCATACGCAGCGGCGTCAATCGACTCTTTCGTCGGGGATCGGGCGCAGGAGTACAAATTGACATCGATGGGGGTGAGGTCGCTGTTGATCTTTTCCTGATCGTAGCCCAGGATATCAACGTGCGCGAGGTCAGCCGAAAGGTTCAGACTGAGGTTGTACGTGCTATAGAGGAAATGATAGGCATGGATGTTATTCGAGTTGATATTCACATCGAGGATATTGACTACACCGACCCTGTAGATTAATTTCGGTTCGAGCCTATGAAGCGCGAACGACGGAAATTACGAAACCTAATCATCCAAGCCCTCTATGAAATCGACGCTGTCGACCATCCACCACAAGAGGTCATTGGACGATACCTGGAACAGAATGATAACCTGAGAGATGAGGGGGCGGAGTTTTTCAAATGCTTTGTAGAAGGCGTCCTTTCTACAGCTCCAGAATTAGATAATGTTATCGCCACCTTCGCTCCCGAGTGGCCTGTTGATCAACTCGCCGTTCTCGACCGGAACATTTTACGCATGGCACTCTGGGAAATTGTCTTCTACGACGAAACACCGCTAAAAGTTGCCATCAACGAGGCTGTCGAACTCGCAAAGCGTTTCGGGTCAGAGAGCTCCGCACGTTTCGTTAATGGTGTCTTGGGTACGCTCGCCGAACAGGAACAAGAAATCCGCCGCCGATTCACGGTTCCAGACTAACCAAGCTGAGCTATGGATATCTTTGGTATTGGTCCCCTTGAGATCATCTTCATTCTTCTAATCGCCATGGTTGTTGTAGGCCCCCGCAACATGGGAAAAACAGGGAGGATGATCGGCAGTTTCCTCAACCGTCTCTACCGCTCAGAGAACTGGAAATTATTTAACGAAGCATCCAGAAACCTGCGTAATCTTCCCAGCCGCCTTGCACGGGAAGCCGCTTTGGACGAATTGGACGCCGTGCAAAAAGACATCGCAGAGACCAGCAAAGCCATCTCTGACACTGGCCGGGATCTTACGCAGGATGTTCGAAATCTGGATGTAGGACTGCGCGCCTGGCAAGACCCCTCCCCGGATGCCGTTGACTCCAAGAAGGGTACCCGGGATCAAGCTCCGGGAACTGATGCGAGTGACGGGTAAATGATCCGTTCCTTTTTTCGCAGGCTGTGGCATCTCATCACCCTTCCTTTTCGATGGATCGCAAAGCCGTTTCGAAAACTGCGGGACTTCATCAATTATGAGCCCGAAGATACGCCTATTGCAGATGTCTTCAGTCGGACGATTGAAGAACCATCGATCCTAATCGACCACCTGGAGGCACTGCGTCGTCATCTGTTGCGTGCGATCACCGCCCTCATCCTCGCCGTTCTATTGAGCACGCTCTTTGCCAAACAGGCACTGGATTGGCTCGCGGTCCCAATTGACGGCATCGATCAACTGCAAGCGATTGAGGTCACCGAATCAATCGGCGTTTTCATGCGGGTTTCATTGCTAACCGGCTTTGTAATCGCGCTGCCTTACATCGGGATCGAGATCTTCGCATTCTTGAATCCCGGGCTCCGCCGACGCGAGAGGATGCTCCTGCTGACGGCAATCCCGGCAGCAACGATCCTTTTCCTGCTCGGAATAGCTTTCACTTATTTCATTCTACTCGAACCAGCCATCAATTTCCTCCTCCATTTCATGGATATCAGCGCCGCGATCCGACCTGCGAATTACATCCAGTTTGTGACCGGGCTCATGTTCTGGATAGGCGTGGCTTTTCAATTCCCGCTCATCATCTACACACTGGCAGGCTTAGGTTTCGTGAACGCGAAAGCGCTCCTGCGCGGCTGGCGCTTCGCCATCCTTGGCATTGCCATACTCGCCGCAGCCGTCACGCCCACGATCGATCCGGTGAACATGGGATTGGTGATGCTGCCCATGATCTTTCTCTACTTCATAAGCATCGGTCTGGCGGCGATTGCGGGCCGGGGTCGCGCGCAAAAAACGCACTCCGACTCCAATTGATCGAAAGTTAGGTTCCCCGGCCGAAGAAATTGTTGATGGGCTCTCATCGACCCCGACCAACAATATTTAAAACAACCCGGCCAGCAGCCCCGAAGCCCAATAGCCGCTTGAATTTTGCTCGGTTCTCTCTCTAGGGGTACAATCCCATCATCGCCAATCCAATTCATGAAGGAGGAAATCCAACAATGCGACCTGTCTACGCACTTTCCGGCGGGGTTTCAAAGTTCGCGAAAACCCGTCAGGATAAAAATTTCCAGGCAGTGACAAAGGAGGCTTACGACTACGCCATCCAGGATCTGGAAATTGATTTCCCAACATTCACATCAATCGTCGATGGATCGGTGGCATCCTATTTTTCTGATCACTTCACTCGACAGCTCATGGCGGGGATCATGGCCCAGGATTACCTTGGGCTGTGTCCAAAACCCAGCCACCGCGTCGAAGGTGGAGGTGCGACGGGTGGTCTCTGCTTCCAAGAAGTGTGGAAATCGATCGCTTCCGGTCATAT
Source organism: uncultured Anaerolineales bacterium (assembly GCA_965363875.1). Taxonomy (GTDB): domain Bacteria; phylum Chloroflexota; class Anaerolineae; order Anaerolineales; family E44-bin32; genus E44-bin32. The sequence goes on along the minus strand of CBDTTY010000021.1, from coordinate 14,702 downwards.
GGACGTCTGTGTAGCCTACGGTTTCGAAACCATGAGCCACGTCGAGACGTGGAAGGGGAACGAATTCATCGCCCTCGCCTCCGATGTTTCCTGGGACTATCCCGTGGGTGGTTTCTACTCCGGATATTATGCAATGATGGTCACACGACATATGAAGGAGTTCGGTACAACCGTTGAGCAGATGGCGCACGTATCCGTGAAAAACCACATCAACGCCTTCTCAAACCCCTATGCGCAGAAACGGAACCGCTACTCGATCGAGGATGTACGCAATGCAGTCATGGTCGCATGGCCGCTCACCCGCCTCGATATTTGCGTTATGTCTGACGGAGCTGCGGCTACGATCCTGGCTTCTGAAGAAGGCATTAAAAAGCTGGAAGCCGCCGGTGCGAAGATCCCCCGCCCTCTGGTGAAAGTCACCGGCATCGGGCGCGGCACGGACGCTATGCGTATGTCTGACCGGCCGCATGTCGAATTCGATACGTTTATGCAAGACTACGCCACCGAGCAGGAGAAAGCCGACGACGGGACTCGTAAGTACTATGAGGGACTTTGGAAAAAGGGAACCCGCTATCCAGGTGTGCACTCCTTCCGCGCGGGGAGAACCGCGGGGAATATGGCCTATAAGCATGCGGGAATATCAGATCCTTTAGAAGAACTCGATTTCGTCGAACTGCACGACGCTTATACCTCCAGCGAGATCCAGACCTATGAGGATTTAGGCCTCTGCAGATATGGCGAAGGTGGTCCGTTCGCGGCATCCGGAAAGGCTCATATGCCCGGGATTGATTACGGAGTTCAGCTGCCAGAGAAACCTGTCTGCCCGGTTAACCCCTCTGGCGGATTGATCGCCTGCGGTCATCCAGTTGGCGCGACCGGCCTGATGCAAGCCGTTTTCGCCCTCTGGCAACTACAAGGAACAATTAAGAAGCACTTCGATGATGATACGCTGCAGGTGAAAAACGCGAAAAGAGGGGCAATCCATTCCCATGCTGGTACAGGTACCTACGTGACGGTCAGCATACTTGAGCAGGAGGCTTAGTCATGGCCAAATTACCAGATCGACGACCTGAAACCCTCGGTGGATACATCGTCCATGGCGTGCCCTTCCCGATAGAGACCGATCCGGATTCTCTCGCCTTTCTGAAGCAGATGGCGCCGCTCCAGATCGAACAAGATTACAAGATCACGTATCTGCACTCCTACGGCCAGGATAGTCCCTGGTTTGCCGCCGCTTCCAACAAGAAGCTGCTGGCTTCCCGGGATCCCGAGAGCGGTTATGCATACGCCACGCCTCGTGGTCATGATATGTACTCCGGCAAGGAAACGGAGTGGATCGACATCACCGAAACTCCGGCTCATATTCATGCCTTCACGGTTTGTTACTTTGGCTCGGAGGAATTCCTCCCTGAGACGCCTTTCGTTTTAACCCTGATCAAATACGAAGATATCAATACCCTGTTCCTCGCGCGTCTTTTTGGGGTTGATCCTGATGAACCGTCTTTGGATTGGATCGGGATGGAGGTCAAACCCCGTTTCCTGAGAAACAGCAAACTCAAGCCAACGGACGTCTATTTCCTCCCCGCCTGACCGCCTGAACCAAAGAGCCGGTCAGCATATAATCTTATGCGTTGGAGGTACTTCTATACTTATGGATAGGGGTACCTCGATACAGCATCGCGGTGGGGATTGAGCCCATCTTCATAGCGTCCACAATCGCTCAATACTATTCAGCGTCCTATGGCTCAACAAAGACCAATTCAACCCCCAAATCAGGATTTGAGAGTGGCGACGCCATATACTTCCCACCCCGTAAAGCTTGAACTTCTGCGCACATACATAGCGGTGACAACGCTGGGATTTATTGGAGCAATTGCCGCATTCATCTGGGCAATTTTCCGGTGGTACTTCGCCTATCATCATTTCGGTCCCGCCGTCGTCGGTCGCTGGACCACACCCGCACTGATTCTTTCATTGGTTTTCGCTGCTACCGGTGCAATTGGTCTTATACTTTACATGAGTGCTCGCAGCTATCGCGTGACTACGAACGAGATAAATGTACTTATTAAGAAGCGAAACCACGCGGTCTCCATCCCCTGGGAGGAGATTAAATTCGTCCGCTCTTCTTCCATTCGTTACGGCGTAGCGAAATTAGAATGGGGGAATCGATCTACCTTATGGATCCATACTTCCAGCGGACAGGTTTTCCGTTTCGTGAATAACCTGAAGGATTTCAACAGCCTGGCGGAGACTGTCAAAGCTAATTTGTACCCTCGGTATCTTGCTCATTATCGCCAGTATCTCAACCAGGGCCAAAGCATTGACTTCGGCCCGGTCCAATTGACGCCAAACGGGATTGTTTTTGGGCGGAAGGAGTGTCACTGGTCAGAATTAGAGGGGGTCTCGCTCGCTCGCGGCCGTCTGACCATCACCGTTAATCGAGGTCCACGGATGAAATCGTACTCCATCCCTGCCAGGAAGATCCCCAATTCAGATCTCTGCGCCCAGTTAATCCAAAACATTGAGTATTGAAAATGAAAAAACTTACTGCTGGCTTCCTTCAACTAACGCTGGTTTCACTCCTGGTGACAGGCTGCTCGGCATTATCAGCAACCTCCATGCCTGTAGAACTGCCATCGCCGGTCCCCATCAGCAACGCCACCCCCTCTCCCTCCGCTGAGGTCACGTTTTCTGTTGTCCTGCCAGCGGCGACTGACTCAGACACTGGAATTGATATCGTTCTACTCGATCCAGTGACCGGCCTGGACTACAACACCTATTCAATTCCAATGGAATCAGCAAGTGACGGAAGAAGGCAGGTGAGGATAGCATCCACGATCGGTTCGCTCCTCTATTATCGCTACGCCCGCCGATCCCCAACCGAAGCACGAGAGGTAGATGCAAACTTCGAGTCCATCCGGACACGGGTAGCGCTCGTAACCGGGCCAGTGCAGATCGACGATGTGATCGCAGCATGGTCTGATGTGCCCTTTGAAGGAACGACTGGCCGCATTATCGGTGAGGTCGTGGACGCCTCCACAGGGGATGGTATCCCCGAGATTACTGTCAGCGCGGGTGGTCTGATCACGTTTAGCGATGGTGAAGGGAAATTCCGCCTTGATGGCCTCCCAGCCGGTCTCCACAATGTCACCCTTTTCAGCCCAGATGGGGCATATAAATCCGTACAGCAGGGCGCACAGGTGGCTGCAGATTCAAGTACACCCGTAGCTTTCTCTCTCCAGGCGGCAACACCGGTTCACATAACTTTCCAGGTCACCGTTCCCGCGGATCACAACCCGGACGCACCAATCCACCTTGCTGGAAACATCTCACAACTCGGAAATCGCTTCGTTGATCTTCTGGGAAACATCCGCACATCCACGCTCCATATGCCCTCCCTGGTTCAAATTGATCCAACCCACTACCTGGCAGTCCTAACACTCTATAGCGGAACCGACCTCCGCTATAAGTACACGCTGGGTGATGGCTTGTGGAATGCCGAGCGGGACGACGGAGGTCATTTCGTAACTCGCCAGGTGATCATCCCTGAACAAGAGACAACGCTGCGTGACACTGTGATGAATTGGAACTCGAGTGGGGATTCAAGCCTGCGATTCCACGTCGAAGTCCCAGAAAACACTCCGCCCGAGGAGGGGGTTAGTCTGCAGTTCAAACCTGGCTCCTGGTTCGAGCCAATACCTATGCGGCAGATCGCACCCCATGAATGGGCGTATGAGTTACACGGACCTTTGAAATTCGCCGGAGTTGTGGAATACCGCTATTGTCGCAATCTTCAGTGCAGCAGCGCCGATGACGAAGACACCGCAGGACCTATGTCGACAGGGCGCGCACTCGATTTCGAGCAAGACGACGTTGAAATCCACGATCAAGTTATCGCCTGGAAATGGTTGGAGATCGACTCTCCCCGCCCATCCATCACGAGTCAGGCGATCCTCCCGCGACAGGGGTTTGAAGCCGGTGTTGATTTCCTGCCTGGATATACCCCAACCTGGAAGACGTCCATGCTAGATAGCATCCAGGATCTCCATTCTCTCGGCGTCAACGCCATAACACTTACTCCACGCTGGCTGGTCACACAAAAGAACCCGTTCCCTCTGATCGCTTTTGACCCCGGTCGCGCCGCGTTCAAGGACGAGCTCGGGGAGTGGGTCCAACACGCAAAAGACCTTGATATGCAGGTGAATCTCCGCCCAACGATCTCGGTTGATTCCGGCAACATGGAAACATGGTGGCAGGAGGCGGCGAGAGATAACATCTGGTGGAACCTGTGGTTCGAAGAGTACAGGTCTTTTATGCTCACATTCGCTGAGTACGCTGACGATATGGGGGTCGAGAAACTGATCGTCAACACCCACGACATCGCTCCCGGCCTCCCCTCCGGCCAACTTACAGACGGTTCCTCCTCAGGAGTGCCCAATGACGCCAACTTGAGATGGGAGGAGCTGATTCTCGAAATTCGCGAACGCTTCTCCGGTCGAATATCTGTAGAAGTTGAGCTGCAGATCGATTCGCTTGATCTGCCCCCATTTGTGGAGCATATGGACGAGATCAGCATTTATTGGCGGATCCCACTCTCTCGGGATGGATCTACAGAATTCAATGCTCTGAAAACAACCGTGGACCAGACCTTCGATTGGCTTCTGGTCCAGCCGGACCTGCAGGGAAAGCCGGTCACTTTAAGTGTGGAATATCTTTCGCTAGAAGGAAGTGCGAATTCTTGTCCACCTGCGCCAGATGGAAGCTGCCGTGATCCTGGGAGCTTCGCCGCTGGCAGTGAAGTCGATCCGGACCTGGGCGTAGATCTACTCGCACAGGCGGAGGCGATTAACGCCGTACTCTTGGGCGCTTTTACACGAGATGAAATCACCGGTTTTTACGTCCGCGGTTTTAATCCGACCGCAAGGCTCGACGATAAATCCGCATCTGTTTACGCAAAGCCTGCGCAGATTCTGTTGGAATATTTCTACCCGCGAATTACGGGGAATTAGTGGCAATTCATGTATAGGCAATTCATGAATTGCCTTACTACCGGGGGGACAACCATGGCCAGGGGATCCAAACGCCGTCGTTCTTTACGACTACGAGACTATGACTATTCACAACCAGGTGCATATTTTGTTACGATTTGTACCAGGAACCGATTGCCCATATTTGGAAAAGTTGACCAGGGCAGAATGCAATTAAATAATTGCGGGAAAATCGCAACAAGAAAATGGGAACAGTTGGATGAACGGTTCCCGGAAATTGAAATCGATGAATTTATCATTATGCCGGATCATATGCATGGGATCATCGTGATTCCCGACGTGAATTGCCACAACACGAGAATAATTCACCAATCGCCCGACGACGGATGACATTACCCATGGTTATTGGTTTCTACAAGATGAACACTGCTAAGGCCATCAACATAGCCAACGACACGCGTGGTACACCTGTCTGGCAACGCAATTATTATAAACACGTCATTCGTAATCAGGGTTCACTAAACCGCATCCGCCGTTATATTCAGGAGAATCCAACTAAATGGTCCATTGATCCTGAAAATCTCAATCGTGCAAACCAATGATAAGCAGCGGCATGGCACCCTGCTCTTTCTGTTCTGGACACGTATCCATGCCCCAATCCATCCCTTACCAGCGAGGAGACAATGAATTTCAAACTAACAGATGAACAACGAATGTGGCGTAATGCAGTCCACGAATTCTGCGCCGAAGTTGTCAAACCGAAGGCAGCGGAATATGACGAACGCGCCGAAATCCATCAAGATGCCTTCGAGAAAATGGCAGCCCTGGGGCTGTTAGGCATGTACGTTCCAGAGTCTTACGGCGGCGCGAGTGTCGACGCGATCAGCGGGGCAATCGCCGTTGAGGAGCTCGGCTGGGCAGATGGCGGCACAGCGCTTTCCGTGGCGGCGCATAACAGCTTGGGTTGCGGACCAATCGCGACTTATGGCACTGAAGAACAGAAGCAACGGTGGCTTCCCGGCTTGGCTAAGGGCGACCCCGGTCTCGGAGCCCTGGCGCTGACCGAACCCGGCGCGGGTTCAGATTTGGTAGGTGGGATTCAGACGCGTGCTGAACTGGAGAAAGGGGAGTGGGTAATCAATGGAAACAAGGCGTGGATCACCAATGCGAGCTCGTCTTCACTCATTATCACACTCTGCCGAACGGATCCAGAAGGTGGTTCTGGCTCGCTGAGTCTGATTGTAGTTCCCACCGACGCCCCTGGCTTACATATCCACCCACCCGAGAAGAAGATGGGTGTACGTGCTTCACCTACCCACGCCCTGACATACGAGAATGTCCGCGTTCCAGAAGATTATCTTCTTGGCAAAGTGGGCGAGGGTCTGTACCAAACTCTCCAAAACTTAGACACCGCCCGGATTGGCATCGGCGCGCTCTCTGTCGGTCTGGCACAGGCCGCGCATGAGGAGGCCATCCGCTACGCCAAGGAACGAGAATCCTTCGGGAAACCTATCGCTGAACGCCAAGCGATCCAATGGATGATTGCCGATGCAGAGGTGCAGATCGAAGCCGCCCGACTGCTCGTTTATAGGGCTGCCTGGCTTAAACAGGAAGGTGAATTCCACAACCGTGAGGCTGCTGTGGCGAAGCTCTTCGCAACGGAAATGGCCGAGGATGTCGCCCGCAACGCCATGCAGATCCTGGGCAGCTACGGCTACAGCCGTGAATATCCCGTCGAGCGCATTTACCGCGATGCACGGCTCATGACCATCGGGGAGGGCACAAGTGAGGTGCAACGGATGGTCATCGCCCGGCGCGTCTTGGGCAAGGAGTAGATGCAGCACACAATCCTGCTTAACGGCCGCTTCAAATAGGTTACCCTATGTTAAATACAACCGCCTGTGCAGTTTGCAATCACAGGCGGTTATGCTTTCTATGTTCTTTGATTCTCCTGGATTACGGTATCGCTGCCTGTAAAGCTGCATCGAGTTCGGTCTCCCCGACCATCCCTACCCACTGACCGATGATCTCGCCTGTTCCGTCGAGCAGGAAAATGTGGGGTTGGTACCGGTAGCCCAGATCTCGTTTGAAAGGTTCCGTATTGGGGTCGTCGATGTCGAGGTATGCGAAATCAATCTGTCCAGCATACTTAGCTTCAAGCCCGTGCACGACGGGCGCCAGCGCCTGGCAGGTCGGTCACCAGAACGCGAAGAACTCAAGGAGCACCGGCTTGCCCGAAACCAAGTTTACTGTTGATGGATCGGTGGCGCTAAGCTCAGGTCGTGGTGTGGGCCGTACGTCTGCAGGCGCAGACTCCGGGAGCACAGGTGCAGGGGCAGCATCCTCTCCTTCCGAAACTTCCACATTCCCAACCGGAGCACCTTCGTCTACCTCCTGCTGCTGCGAGGCAATATCGGCGGATGGATCATCACGATCAACCTGTTGAGATGTACTAGTACACGCCGCAAGAAGCAATCCAGTGATGACAACAAACCCTAAAACGATGAAATTAGCTTTCCTTTTCATAATAAATACCTCTGACCTTTCTGATAATTTTTCCCCTCTCAACCAGCAAAGAGGCGAAGGCATGCGCTGGTTAATTTAGCCCACAACCATACCATGCAGTTACGGATAATATTAATACCACTCCGGTCCCAATTGGGCAATATCAGAATATCGGGCGCAGGTCTCAAATTTCAAGGATCGTCGACCAATCGAATCAAGGATTCCCAGCTATGATCAGATAAACATTCCAGAGAGATAACTGGGCTATAATCTTCGTAAGATAAGCATGCGAGGTGCCATGAAGCAGCCAATTGTTGAGTGTATTCCAAATTTTTCCGAAGGACGACGCGTCGAGGTCGTTGACGAGATCGAGAACGCCATCCGCAGCGTGCGCGGGGTTTACATCCTTGATCGCCACATCGACCCAGATCACAACCGCTCTGTGATAACGTTCGCTGGTTCCCCTGCCGAAGTAGCTGACGCCGCTTTCGAAGCGATAAAGACGGCTGCAGGGAAAATTGACCTGGATCAACAGAAGGGCGAACACCCTCGTATCGGCGCAACCGATGTCATCCCCTTCGTGCCCATCTCCGGGGTCACAATGGATGAGTGCGTTGAGCTTGCACGAACGCTTGCCCAGCGCGTCGCAGAGGAGCTTAGCATCCCCACTTATTTATACGAGCAAGCCGCAACCCGCCCCGAGCGAAAGAACTTAGAGAATATCCGCCGCGGCGAATATGAGGGTTTAAAGGAGACGATAGAGAGCGATCCCACAAAGAAGCCTGATTTCGGTCCCCAGAAGTTAGGGCCAGCCGGCGCGACCGTCATTGGCGCTCGAGCCCCACTGGTTGCTTTCAATGTTTATCTTTCAACAGACGATGTCGCCATTGCACAAAACATCGGGCGTGCGGTGAGGCACTCTTCCGGCGGGTTACGCTTTGTGAAAGCATTGGGAATGCTTGTCGAAGGACGGGCGCAGGTCTCCATGAACCTCACTGATTTCACTCGCACTCCAGTCGCCCGAGTTGTGGAACTCATCCGTCGTGAAGCGAATCGCTACGGCGTCTCGATTGTGAATTCCGAGTTGGTGGGCTTGATCCCACAAGCCGCGCTCGTCGATGCTGCACAGTGGTATCTTCAGCTCGACCAATTCTCACCCGACCAGGTCCTCGAGAACCGCATCTTCGCAGCAATGGATAGCGAGGAGCGCGATGAAAGCGTATTCCTGCACAGCATCGCATCAGGATCAGCAACACCTGGTGGTGGTTCCGCCGCCGCTTTCGCGGGCGCAATGGGCGCCGCCCTAGTTGCCATGGTCGCCCGTCTCACGGTGGGCAAGAAGAAGTACGCTGACGTTGAGGAACGAATGCAGGAAATCACGTCGCGTGCTGACATTCTGCGTGATGCACTCCACAAGGCAGTGACACTCGATGCCGAGGCCTTCGATTCCGTCATGGCTGCCTTCCGGATGCCGAAGAAATCTACGCAGGAGAAAACCGCTCGAGCAGAAGAGATCGAACGGGCCACGCATATCGCCGCGGAAGTACCGCTGCAGGTATGTCGTGATGCCGTTGAAGTGCTCGCCCTCGCAGCTGAAGTCGCGGAGAAAGGGAACCAAAACGCCCTTAGCGATGCGGGTTCTGCCGGCGCGATGGCAAATGCCTGCCTGCAAGCCGCAGGGCTCAACGTCAAGATCAACGCCGGAAGCGTCTCGGATCGCGAAGCCGCCCAAAGCTGGCTCGATGAACTAGCGCATCTGGAGACCCAAGCCGCTCAAGTCGGGAAGGCGCTCAGCGCAGCGTTGGGCTAAAACATTTATTTCGCTTAGTGTTAGACCACAACTTCTTTTAAAATAAAATCGCACCCTCAGGGCCCATTATTCAGTCCTCGAGGGTGCGGATCATTTCTGGCGCTATTCCCGGGTTTCCCTACCAACCGCTGTCCACGAAGATCCGTTCAAGTAATTCGCTGCGTTCAGAGGGTGACATCGGCCGCGGTTGGGCATAGTTTTCAAGCAAAGCGGTCAGCAGTTCCGTACTGATATGCCGGCCATCGTAGAACACATGCCGGTCAATGAATTCCTGCCGTAGTTCATACGTCTGCATCTGATCAAAGAATAGGTTTCCAAGTCCGAAGTGGATGAACCCTCCTTGGAGAAAGGCAAATCCCAAGGGTTGATGGGCCTGACTTCCACTGACAATGACAGCCCCCGCATCCACCGCATCACGAAAAGCGTCTTCCTGGGCAGGACTGGGAGCAGGTAATTCCGCCCATTGGAACGTGAAAATCGGCAGATAACCTTCCTCATTTAATATCCGAAGTTCTTCACGGAGACGCTCCCAATCACAGGGGGTCGCGCCCGGTTTTTCTTCACCAGCCCAGGCGTACTTCGGTCCAATCCAATTGCACCCGAGAAAGGCCAACCGGTTTCCATTGTGCTCCACACGCACAGCTTGGAATGCATCTTCCAGATCTTCGCCGCCGCCAAAATATTCCATCCCGTATTGCCGGTATAAATCAAGGGTGAAAGCCAGCCCATCTGATCCATAATCCGAAACATGATTTCCCGTCAATTCGACCAAGTCAATGCCAAGGTCGACGAACAATTGTATGTAGCTCGGGTCGCTGCAAAAGTTCAATTTCTCCTGCACAGGATCCGGGTCTGGGCAATCGGAGACAAATGGAACCTCGTTGCTGACGTGAGCAAAATCTGCCTCACTTAGCCATTCACCGATCAACTCCCCTGGATAGCCGATGCCGTGAGACTCCATCCTCCAGGCCGTGGCCCGGGTGAGCGCCGTAACACCGGTCATGACCAGAGTCGTTAACTTATTCGGGTCGTAATTGCTGAAGGGGGTATCAAACTCTGCGCGCAGTTGTTCTGCTTTTTCGGTGTCGCCGCTTATACCGAAGGATGCGACCAGTGGATACGCATCGCGATCGAAGTTCTTTCGAATTGGCGACTGCCCATCCAACTCCAGCACCTTCCAGCCCGGCTCCAGACCCTCGAACGGGAGGATTGCATAGGCTGGTCTCTCCTCCCATGCGCGTTCCAGGAGATCCTCCGGCGTTGTGATATGCACCCTAGATCTTGATGGTATTCCCATCACAGCAGACATCACCTCGAAAACATCCTTTGTAAGAAATATCCGCTTGCCTTCCTGCGCATCACCTGACCAGAGTGCACGCAGGGATTCGTAGCTCATTCCATCCTCAACCGTTGGGAACGGCGCCACGAGCATATAAACCCACTCCGCGATCCTCACCTCTCCGCCCGGTTCAACCTTCACCTGCGCCGCGGACGGCTCACCGGCAAGCTGAAACCCTCCCACTCCAAGGTCAACAAGATCACCCATTCGCGTCCGTAACTTGTCCGGCAACCCTGGTGAGAGCCAGAGATTGACGACACTTGCGGTTGGGGTTTGGTCGATCGATTGGAAGGGCGTCGGTGGAATAACGGTCAGCGATGCGTCCCCTCCAGTCGAAGGCGATGTTCCTGAGTGCGCAGGACCTTCCCCACCCTGCTGGCACGCACCCATCAGCGATGCCCCGAGGAGGGCGAAGCTAGAAAGCACTATTAGACAGCGACGGGGCGAAAAAGCATTCACAACAGGAGGAATTATGCCACGCACACTTGATGTATGCCAGATGAAACCGAAAAGGGCCCTGTGGATTGCTTGACGGAAACAGGTCAAGATGGTAACTTACATCGATGATGTTTCGTCGAGTAATCGCTGCCCCAAGTTTCCCGCCCGTCCCTAGCTGCAAAACAGCCCGGGCAATGGTTTGCGTTCACTAGAGTTGTTGAACCCAAAACCAACGGACAGCCGTAGTCGGCGAACCTTTGCCCCGCAGCGCCGGGGCTTTTTCTTTTCACCAACTCACTCCAGACACTCTGCGTCTTGAAAGAGTGGGAGATATTGGGAGGTAAAACCATGAGAATGAGTAAACTCTTCAGCCAAACCTTGCGCGATCGGCCTTCCGAGGCTGAGATCGCGAGCCATGAGCTTCTACTGCGGGCGGGGTTCATACGCCAACTTGCAGCTGGGATTTTCACCTATATGCCCTTCGCGAAGCGTTCGCTGACCAAGATCGAAAATATCATGCGCGAGGAGATGAACGCCATTGGCGGACAAGAGATCTCCATGCCGGTCATTCATCCTGCCGACATTTGGAAGAAAACCAATCGCTGGTATCAGATTGGTTCTGAGATGGGTCGTTTTAAAGACAAAGCGGGGCGTGACATGGTACTGGCGATGACGCACGAGGAGGTCGTCGCCGATCTCGTCTCCAAGGAAATCCATTCCTACCGGCAGCTGCCGATGCTGATCTACCACATCCAAACGAAATGGCGGGACGATCCTCGGCCGCGAGCAGGTTTGATCCGCGTACGTGAATTCACGATGAAAGACAGCTACAGCCTCGACGCTGATATGGAAGGGCTCGATCGTCAGTACCGCGCCCACTACCAAGCTTATTTCAACATTTTCCTTCGCTGCGGCGTTCCTGTGCTCGCGGTGAAGTCTGATGTGGGCATGATGGGCGGGAGCCTGGCCCACGAGTTTATGTATCTCACCCCCGTCGGAGAAGATACGCTCCTGATCTGCGCTGATTGCGGCTATGCCGCCAACCGGCACATCGCCCGTTTTCGAAAACCTGAACCTGACCAAGAAGAGCTGCTGCCGGTAGAGAAAATCGAAACTCCCGAGATGACAACCATTGAAGAGCTCGCTGACTTCCTCGGCGTTCCCAAATCACGCACCGCCAAAGCCGTGTTCATGATCGCCACGATCCCCGAAGGGACCGAAGAACACGAGAAATTTGTGTTCGCCATCGTCCGCGGTGATATGAACTTGAACGAAATAAAGCTCACCAATACCGTGAAAGCGAAAGAACTGCGTCCGGCGACCGACGAAGAAATCCGCGCTGTTGGCGCTGTGCCTGGTTACGCATCTCCTATCGCGGTGAAGGATACTTTGGTCGTCGTCGATGACTTAATTCCCGATTCACCCAACCTCGTCGCCGGTGCGAATGAAGAAGGGTATCACCTGAAGAATGTCAATATCGGACGCGATTTCGAGGCGGATGTAATCGCCGACATCACCATCGCAGAAGATGGCTTCGCTTGCCCACAATGTGGTGCAAAAATACACGTCTCGAGGGGTGTCGAGGTCGGGAATATCTTCAAATTGGGGACCCGCTATAGTAAAGACACGGACAGCACCTTCCTCGATAAAGACGGCGAAACACAATACGTAATCATGGGGTCTTACGGCATCGGCAGCGGCAGATTGCTCGCCTCTGCTGCCGAGGAATATAACGATGAGAACGGGTTAATCCTGCCCATCACGATCGCCCCTTATGAAGTTCATTTGCTTTCGCTGAAGGGCGCTGAGGAAGCTGCTCAGGGCGTTTATGAAGAACTTATGGACGCGGGTGTAGAAGTCCTCTATGACGATCGCCAGGAGAGCCCCGGTGTGAAATTCGCCGATGCCGATTTAATCGGGCTCCCGCTGCGGCTCACCGTGAGTAAACGCTCCCTAAAGGAAGACTCTGTTGAGGCCAAACGCCGAGACAGCGAGCAGGCTGAGCTAATCCCCATAGCCGAGACAGTCCAACGCGTGCAGACGCTCATCGCCGATCTCTACAATGAGATTCAGGACCTCGTCGTTGAAGTTCCGTTTGATGATTAGACTCAGTTTCCGGCAAGGGAGAGGAAAACATCCTCAAGCGTAGGGGCAGTTTCTTGAATGCGGACATCGCGTAATCCTGCAGCGTCCAATGCCTTTTCCAGGTTTTGGGCGCTGCTCTTTTCTTCTGTGATTGCACGAAGGTGGTTGCCTGACAAGCTCACGTTCCTCACAATCGGAAGTGTCTCGAGCAAATCCAGACTTGCCAGCAGCGGAGTGCAGTGTACGCGCCAGACGGCACCGGCAACCTCTCTATCTTTCAATTCCGTGGGTGTGCCCACCGCCATAAGCCGGCCGCGGCGCATAAAGCCTACACGGGTGCAGTATTCCGCTTCGTCCATATAATGAGTCGTAACGAGAATGGTCACCCCGCTCTCCGCTAACTCATAGATCAGATCCCAGAAATCCCTGCGCGCGCCGGGATCCACCCCGCTCGTTGGCTCATCGAGAAAGAGTATCGTCGGTTTATGTACAATTGCAGTCGCCAGCGCCAGGCGTTGACGCCAGCCGAGCGGGAGTTCACTCGCTCTTTCATTCTGGATTTTATTAAGGCCGAGTAAATTAATGGTCGCCTTCAATTCATTGGGATCGCGGATACCGTAAACGCCCGCGTAGAAAGTCAGGTTTTCAAACGAGGTCAATTCATCGTAAAGGGCAAACTTCTGTGACATATAGCCTACGCGCTGGCGGATATCTTCCGCTTCATCCACCGAATCGAACCCCAGGACTTGCGACTTCCCTGCGCTGGGCAACAGCAACCCCAGGAGCATTCGTATGGTCGTCGTCTTCCCGGAACCGTTTGGGCCCAAATACCCCAGCACCTCTCCGGCTCGTATGCGGAACGACACATTATCCACGGCAGTAAAATCCCCGAATCGTTTGGTCAACCCTTCACTTATTACAACCACATCGTCCTGGTCACTCACGATCACTGCTCCAATAAATCCACAAACACATCCTCCAGATCAGGGGAGGCTGATCTAATGCTTGTTATATTAAGTCCCTTAGTCTCAACAGCCTTCTGCACTTCCTTGATCACTTCACTCTCTGTGCCTGCCGCGATCCGCAAGTGGATCCGGTCGCCAAAGGGTTGGACGCTCTCCACGGATGGAATCTCACGGGCGATGCGGGCGATGGCCCGAATCGGCTCTCCTCTCACTCGCAGCATTCGTCCTTCGAGGCATTTCGTGAGATCTTGCGGCTCGCCCTCGAGCAGTATGCGCCCTTCGCTCATGAATCCCACCCGATTGCAGCGCATCGCTTCGTCCATATAGGGCGTGCTCAACAGGGCGGCAACGCCACCCTGGAGCAGCCGGACCAGCAAACGCCAAAAAGCCTGGCGGGTGACCGGATCAACTCCGCTTGATGGCTCATCTAGGAGCAATATCGCCGGTTGGTGAATCATGGCCGCCGCCAACCCCAGCTTCTGCTTCATCCCTCCAGAAAGCGCCCCGGCTTTCCTATTGCTGAATTCCGCCATGTCGACAAACTCCAGCGTCTCCTGCGCTCGTTGGCGCCA
>CBDTTY010000020.1:0-21105 GCA_965363875.1 uncultured Anaerolineales bacterium | reverse complement strand
GTTCGGTTCCGATCCGGATCCCCGCTGCTGCTAATTTCCCCGATGATTATCGGAAAGGCCAGGCGATCTCGATGAGCTCGTATTATCGCTCAAGGGTCCGTCAAATGAAACAAACTAGAGCGAGAAGTCGTTATTCGCCTATGGCTGATCGGTATCGGGCTCACTGTGGTGAATAGCCCACAGCCTGTTTCCATTCTACGGTGAACCGGTCTAAACTTATTCATCCATGAAAACAACAGTTTTCATCGATCCCATTGCATTATTCGAGAGGAGACAGTCATCATGGCAACGGTTAGCAGTTCTTTAACCGGAAACATCAGCGAACAGGAATATAAACGCCGAATTAAAGCCTGGACGATGTACGACTGGGCCAACTCGGCTTTCGCCACCACGATCCTGGCTGCGGTGCTTCCAATTTATTACAGCCAGGTCGCCGGGGCTACACTCGCAAGCCCAGCGCTCGCCACCGCCTACTGGGCACGCGGCCTGAGCATCTCACTCTTCATCAGTGCGCTTCTTTCGCCGATTTTAGGCACAATTTCCGATGTGCTGCGCGGCAAAAAACGTTTTCTATCCTTCTTCGTTGGAATCGGCGTTCTGGGCACAGGCTTGATGATCCTGATAAAAGAGGGCGACTGGCTTCTTGCCTCGATCCTGTTCATCGTCGGGCGGGTGGGTTTCACCGCTGCAAATGTCTTCTACGACGCCCTGCTCCCCCACGTAGCGCGTGAGGAAGACCGCGACAGCGTCTCAACACGCGGATACGCAATGGGATACCTCGGTGGAGGGATCCTGCTGGCCCTCAACGTCGTGATGCTGCAGGTTCTGCCGGGAACCTGGGGAGCCAGGCTTTCATTCCTGAGCGTGGCCATTTGGTGGGCTGTCTTCTCGATACCAGTTTTACGCCGTGTTCCTGAACCGCCCTCCGCCACCGAAAAACTCTCCCCTGGCGAGAGCGTCGTGACGGTCAGTTTCAAGCGCCTTTGGCAAACCTTTAAAGACATCCGTCAATATTCCGACCTCTTTAAATTTTTGCTTGCCTTCCTCATCTACAACGACGGCATCGGGACCATCATCGGTGTCGCCGCTATTTATGGCGCCGAGCTCGGCTTCGGCAGCACCGAAATGGTACTGGCGCTGCTGCTGGTGCAGTTCGTCGGCATCCCCTTCAGCCTTATTTTCGGACGCCTGCCCAGCCGGGGGGAGAGCCGCCGCCCGCTGTATCTGGCTTTCATCGTGTACAACCTCTTCGCCCTGCCGATCGCCGGCTCATTCAGTGTAAGGCTGCTGCCCGCCGATATGACCAGTAATATCGGGATCATTATCGGTTTGATCGTTGCCGTTGAAACGATCGGCCTGCTGCTTGCCTACTTGCTCGGGAAACCGCTGTTCTCAGGGATTGCCGAGAAGATGGACGCAAAGAGCGGCATCCTGCTCGCCCTCTTGATGTACACCATCATCGCCGCATGGGGATACCAGCTAAACTCGGTCATCGAATTCTGGTTCCTAGCCTGGATGGTTGCCGTCGTCCAGGGCGGCAGCCAGGCGCTCAGCCGCAGCCTGTACGCGTCGATGTCGCCCGCGGCGAAGAGCGGTGAGTTCTTCGGTTTGTTCGGCATCATGGAGAAGTTCTCGGCGATCCTCGGTCCGCTGCTCTTCTCCGCGGCGGTGATGATGTTCAACTCCAGCCGGCCGGCTGTGCTCAGCCTGGTCGCTTTCTTCATCGTCGGCGGCGGGATCCTGATGACAGTCAATGTCGAAAAAGGGCGCAGAATTGCGCGCGAGGAGGACGCACGTCTTCTTCAACCCGAGATTTCGGCATAAGGATCGGGATATATTACAACAGACTCCACCGCGGCTCTTTAGGAGCCGCGGTGCTTGTTTTTAACCTCAAGATAATGCCGCGTCACGAGATTTCAACCTGCTCCTCTCGCGAAAAACACCGGCCACCCCGAGCAGCACAAGCGCCGCTCCCGCAAGCGTAGTGATATGGAGCGGTTCGCTTAGAATCACGGCGCCGAGAAACAATGCGACGACCGGATTCACATATGCGTAGGTCATAGCCACGCTCATCGGCAGAAGCTGCAGAATGCGCACATAGGCTGTAAACCCAATCAATGAGCCGACGAAGATCAAATATCCCCAGGCCAGCCACGCGTCGGTCGTCGGCGTCGGTCTTGGCTCCCCCGTCAGTAGAACCAGGACCACGAAACCCAGCCCGCCGAAAATCTGCTGATATCCGGCGCTCACTTCGATACTAAGTGAGACCGGCATCCGGCTCTGCAGCAGCGATCCCAATGTCCAACTGATCGATGCCAGGACCAGCGCCAACAGGGAGACGATATCACCCTTATCCCCGGTTTGAAGAGTCGTCGCCGAGAGCAGAGCTATGCCGGCAAAGCCGACGATCAAAGAGAGCACCAATCCGCTGGACGGTTTTTTTCGATCCAGGATAGACTCCATAAGAACCATCCACAGCGGGACGGTGGCAATCAACAACGCGGCCAAGGAAGAATCTATTCTTTGCTCCGCCCAGTTCAACATCCCGTTTCCCCCGGTCCAAAGCAAGACTCCCGAACACGCCAGCACAACCAGTTCCTTGCGAGTAGGGCGCATTGATGAACGTCGAAAAGAGGATATAAGCAGCATCAAGATGCCGGCGATAAGAATGCGCACCATGCCGAGCGTGAAAGGCGGTATCCCCGATCCGGGTCGTACGGCAACGCGGATGGCCAGGTAGGTGCTGCCCCAAACGATATAGACGATGAAAAGGTTGATGAACCCCCGTGCTTCAATCGACCGTTCTCCAGGCGATGATGTCATAGGTTCGATCTCATTTCAGTTGTCACGATGGCCTCTATTGACGGGAAACAGGCTTCTCATGCGCCCTCAATTCCGATATCCAGCGCGCTGCGGATGCGGGAGAAAACCGCATCCATCATCTCCTCGGTCAGCCGGCCGGTTTGTGTGTTCTGCCGGCTAGGGTGGTAGCAGGCAACCAGCGATGGTGCGGGTGGTGCAAAATCATGCCACAAGCCATGTGCGAATTTTAAGCGGGGTATCTCCAACCCCTGTCCCCGCAATGCCCGCAGATATCCGTCAAAAGCAATCTGCCCCAACACTAGAACCACGCTCACTCGGTGGAGGAGCTCTATCTCGCGCAGGAGGTAGGGTTGGCAATTCGCCAGTTCATCTGCTGTGGGTCGGTTCTTCGGCGGTGCACAACGTCCAACTGCTGTTAGAAAAGCATCCGGCAACTTCAGATCGTCACCGCTCTCTCTCGCCATCGGTTTACTTGCGAAACCAGCACGATGCATTGCCGCAAACAGCGTGTCACCGGAACTATCGCCGGTGAACATGCGTCCGGTGCGATTGGAGCCATGTGCCCCGGGCGCCAGGCCGATGATAAGCAGCCGCGCCTCATGGTCGCCAAATCCAGGCACCGGCTTGCCCCAATATTCCCAATCGGAGAACGCTCGTCGTTTTTGCGCCGCTATCTCCTCACGCCATTCCACTAAGCGAGGGCACTGCCGACAGGCGATAATATCCGCCTCAAGCTCCCGCCATTGTGAATCGCTGTCTCCACCCACCCTCATTGAAGCGCCCCCTCCAGGCGGAGCAATGCCTCTTTTGTTCGCACGCCGCCGCGTCCGGAATAACCGCCAAGCGAGCCGTCAGCGGCAAGGACTCGGTGGCAGGGGATGAGAATCGGGATGGGATTGCTGCCCAAAGCTTGTCCAACTGCTCGCGCCGCGCCGGGCTTACCAATCCGCCGCGCCAGCTCTCCGTAGGTCAGGTATTCCCCGCGCGGAACCTTCTGCACTGTGGTCAGCACATCGCGCTGAAAGGGCGTTGAAGATCTCAAGTCATATGCGAAGGTGAAATTCTTCCTGCGCCCTTCGAGATAATCCAACACCTGGGAGACCACCTCGCGCAGCTTGCCGGGCTCGCACACCACGGTTGCTTTCGATCTGCGCTGCAACCAAGCCAGGAACCGCTCCTCTGACTCTTCGAATGAGAGCGCCACGACGCCGCGATCAGAGAGGCCAACAAAGAACGCCCCGATTGGGGAAGCGGGCACATGATCGTAGTACACCACTGTCGCCTCTTCTGCCTTCAAGGCGCGATCAAGTTTAATCTGTGCAGCGGTCATGGCCGGTTCGCTCGGACCAGAAGCAAATATCCGATCCAGCGCTTCCGTAAACGGCTCTGGAACCAGACGCTGGTCATCATCCCCCAACCAGGCTGCATCATGCTCGGATGGATTTAGTGTTTTGTTCATTCTGCCTCCATCGAACGTTTCAAATCTCCTGCTAATCGCAGCCTCAGCTTCTTCAAGGCCTGGTAGACATGCGCCCGGGCTGTCCCAGGAGAACATTCCAGCGCAGCCCCAATGTCTTTATAGTCCATCTCCTGATACTTGCGCATCATCAATGCGGCGCGCTGCTTATGCGGCAGGGCTTCCACCGCTTGCAGCACTACTTTCAGATCATCGCCAAAGATGACGGAGTCAAGAAGTGTGCGCCCCTCTGGCGCTGCCGGGTGAATAAGTTCACGGGTCATTTCCCGCTGCCGTCGAGTATACGCCGTCCGCGCTACGTTGGTGGCGATCTTGTAGAGCCAGGCGCGGTAATTGGAATCCGGGGCCGTACGTTTATATGCCCGGAACGCTCGCAGGAAGGTCTCCTGCAGGCAATCCTCTGCCTGATCGCCGGGGGTAAGACGCCATAGGTAGGCGAAAATCTCATCACGATGCAATTCAACGAGCTTCTCGAAAGGTTGCTGCGGCAATGGATGGGTTCCTTAAGCGATTGTCCTTTATTAATATAACTAGCTTGATCCCGATTCGTGAAACGAACGGGGACGCCGAATTGCGCGCCCCTGTAGATAAACCTTATTGTTCGCGTGGAACCTAGCGATTCATTTCCCAGACGAGCCGTAATCCATCAAGCGTCAACCAGGGGGCTAGGATTTCAATCGCTTTCGTTTCCTCAGCGATGATTGGCGCTAATCCACCGGTCCCAATGACTTTCATTTCTTGCCCTAATTCTGCCCGAAAGCGTTCGACCATCCCCTCTACCAGGCCGACATAGCCATACAAGAGCCCGGATTGGATAGCGCGCACCGTATTCTGCCCGATGACGGATGGCGGCCGGCTGATATCGACTCGCGGCAGCTTTGACGTCCGTTGGAACAAAGCATCTGCAGCGATACCCATCCCGGGCGCGATCGCGCCCCCCAGGTATTCTCCCTCAGCGGAGATGGCATCGAACGTGGTCGCCGTGCCGAAATCCACGACACAGGCAGGCCCGCCATGGAAATGAAGCACTGCAACCGCGTCTACAACTCGATCAGCCCCAAGTGCATGCTTGGGATCTTCATAGCGAATCTGCAAGCCAGTCTTTACGCCTGCATCAACAACGAAGGGGTCAATGTCCAGATAACTCCGGCACGCTTGTTGGAAATTACTCGTGAGCGGGGGGACAACAGAGGCCAGTGCAACCGCTTGCAGATCAGCGCCATTCCAACCCCCATGCTCCAGCAAACCAAGCATCTGCAGCCCGTATTCGTCTGGCATCCGATCATGTCTGGTCGCCAGCCGCCACGCTCGTAAGAGCTCGGAATCCCGGTATAAGCCCAGCGTGATATTTGTGTTCCCAATATCTATTGCCAGCAACATATCGGCACCCTCTCACTTGCTATGTAGATAATCCCTGTTCCAATATCGGTGTTTTACTTTCGCCGCTCAAACGAACTCGGGGTTGCAGCTTCACGCGTCAAGAATCATACAAACCAAAGCCTCAGTCGATCCCCAGCATCACATTGTCGATCAAGCGCGTTTCCCCAAGATAAACTGCCATTGAGAGCAGTGCACGCTGGATCTTTCCCTGCGCTTCTTCGAGCGTGTCAGGGTCCGCAACAGAGACGTACTGGGCACGCGCCAGCGGCTCATCTTGAATAACCGCGAGCATGCTCCCGCGCAGAACTTCGGCATCCCTTTCCCCATTTTTGAATCGCTCAGCCGCTTCCCCGAGAGCGTGGTGCAGAACAATTGCCGCCCTTCGCTGCTCTGGGTTCAGATACGCATTCCGGCTGGACATCGCCAGACCATCCTCTTCGCGCACAATCGGGCAGACAACAATCTCAATCGGTAACAGCAAGTCCTTTACCATGCGGCGGATGACGAGCGCTTGTTGGGCGTCCTTCTGTCCAAAATAAGCTCGATCCGGCTGGAAGGCATTGAATAATTTAGCCACGACTGTCGTTACACCGCGAAAGTGACCTGGCCGCTGTCCACCTTCCAACTGCTTAGTTAACTCCTCGACCACAACCCATGTTTGTGAGTCGGTGGGATAAACATCCTCGATCGTCGGTACCCATACCAGGTCCACCCCCTCCTCCTCCAACAGCCGCAAATCCCGCGGCAGGTCTCGAGGGTAGGCTTCAAGGTCTTCCCCCTCACCGAATTGGGTGGGGTTGACAAAAATACTCACGCCGACGCTTTGACATTCCACCTTTGCCTTTTTAACCAGCGAGAGATGGCCCTCATGCAGAAACCCCATGGTTGGGACTAACCCCAAAGGCGAGGGGAGATCGCTCTTCGCTGACCGCAATTCATCTAATGTCGAAACGACTTTCATTTGTTCCTTCCTTGCTTCAGGATAACTTTTCCTTGCACCAGGTGCCATAGCGTCCTATTGATGGGCGTTGAGATCCCTGCGCGTTCCCCCTCGCGCACAACCGCCCCGCTGATGGCCTCGATCTCTGTCGGTGCACCCCGGCGAATATCCTGCAGCATCGAGGATATATTCTCCCCCGTACTCCGTGCGACCTCCCTCACCTGCGCGCTGGGGTCAGCAAAGGGAAGTTGTACATCCAAGGCGGCAGCCACAGCAGCAGTTTCTTCCGCCGCCTGCTCCATCACATCCATTATTGAAGACGATTTGAGTAGCGCACCGTTCGGTACTTCCAGCAGCGCTGTAAGCGGGTTGATTGCAGCGTTAATCACTAATTTGCCCCACAGTAATCCCTGTACATCTTCGACCGGATCCATCACAAATCCGGCTTTGGTCAACAATTCCACCAGGGGTGTCATGCTGGGAAGCGGTCGGAAATGGATTGGCCCTTCGCCGCCGGATCGTACGCAGCCCGGTTCGAGAATGGTGGCCCCTGTTGTCGTAACACCGAGCCCGACGCGCTCTACACCCAGGGCATTTTCCAATATCTCTCGATTCCCAAGACCGTTCTGCAGCGTTAGCGCGATCCCTTGCGGGTGAAGGCACTCCCCTAATTGGTCAGCCGCTCGACGTGTCTGCCACGCCTTCACCAGGACAATCGCCAATTTCGCTCCCAGGCATGCCTCCGGGGATCTCGCTACACGCACCGCAAACGACTCTTCTGGTTCGCCGGTTTCTACCAAGCGCACACCACGCGCTTCGAGGGCGTCGAGACCTGCCTCCCACGTTCCGAGAAGCGTGACCTCAGCGACCCCCGCGAGCCTTGCCGCAAATAGACTGGCCATGGCGCCAGTACCCACAACGAGAATCTTTTCGCTCTTCATTTCAATGGTTTTCCGATTGCACGTAAGTTTTGTGATGCATTAGTACTTGCCCGCATCTGGTCGAAACCTACCCAAACATGTTGTTTAGGATGTTCCATGTCACGCTTCAATGCCAAGTTCTCGCAAGAGCGCCTCCCAAGCCTCATCCGGCATCGAAAAACAATGCCGCTGTTCTGGGAACTCTCCCGCTTCGACGTCTTGAATATAGGCTTCAAAAGCCCTGGTCATCTCGAGGTGCAGATCGGCGTACTTCTTCACAAAACGGGGTGTGAAACGATCGAACAAGCCCAGTAGATCATGCGTTACGAGGACCTGGCCATCGCAGTCCGGTCCAGCCCCGATCCCTATCGTCGGGATCTCAAGCTGCTGGGAGACTAGCTTCGCCAGCCGAGCGGGTATCGATTCGAGAACAAGCGAAAAACAACCCGCATCTTGCAGAATTTGTGAATCCTCGAATAACCGCTGAGCGTCTGTCGTTGACTTACCCTGGGCACGGAACCCCCCCAATTGGTGGACCGACTGCGGCGTGAGCCCCAGATGACCCATAACCGGTATTCCGGTTCCCACAATCGCTTTTATGGTCTCGCTACGATCTCGTCCGCCCTCCAGTTTGACCGCGTCCATACCACCTTCCTGCAGAAATCGCCCGGCGTTGCGAATAGCATCATCGATACTGATCTGGTAGGACATAAAGGGCATGTCGCCGATTAGGAGAGCGTACTGTGCCCCGCGCGCGACCGCCTTGCAGTGATGGATCATGTCGTCCATCGTCACCGGCAGGGTATTCTCATAGCCCAAAACGACCATCCCCAGCGAGTCGCCAACCAGGATCGAATCAATACGCGCCCGATCGATCACTGCCGCTGTCCCATAATCATAGGCTGTCAGCATCGTGATCTGCTCGCCGTTAATTTTCTTTTCACGGAAAGATAGGGTAGTAACTTTCTTGCGATCGGAATGGGGAGTTTGTGTTGACATGGCTATCTCCTGTTAGAGTGAGACGCCTCGCGGCTTGAAAAAAAGACCCGCCCAGGCCGTTGGGGCGGGAACGTTAAATTGGTGGCGCCCAGCCGTCTTGGTCGTGGCCCGATCCAAGCGGCGACAAGATTATAGCATGGGAAAACCAAAATTCACCCAGCAGGAAAATGTCGCTCCCTGGGGGAAAAAGAGATCAGCTTGGTGAGTGGATCTGACATTTGCTCCGGAGAGTTCATCCCGGGCGGGGTGCGCATCTAAAGAGCGTGGCGCACAATTGTGCAACCGTATCCCGCAGTTTCTGCTGGATTGGGGTCGCGGTCGTCCAGCAGCGCTTCCACAGCATCTTTGAGGTAGTGCGCCGTCGGTTCGCGTTGACGGAACGATGTGTCATCTGGCGCCCCGCGGTAGCGAAGAACGCCTTTTTCATCGATGACGAAGAAATGCGGCGTCGTCACCGCTCCATAGAGATCAGCGACCAGCTGTTCAGCGTCCCTCAACACGAGCCCTGGCTCTCTTGCCGCAGTTGCGTGCGCCAATTGCTCATCCGTCTCGTTGGCGTTGGAAGCGATAGACCATAGTTCAACCCGATCTCCCCATGCCGGCTTCAGCTCCGACAGAATTTCATCACCTCGCTGTGCCCAGGGACATTCTGATGACCAAAAATTAAGTACCAGCATCCGCCCTTGAGCACCTGTTAAACGGTGCGGAGTACCCATGAGATCGGGAAGTTCAAAGTCAGGGGCAGGATGATTAATCTGAATCAGGGAATCCATCTTGGTAAAAAACCTCCTTCAACCAGAGGCCTCAATTGCGGCTCGCTGATATCCAAATAGACGATCTCTGCCAGCTGCGAGAAATCAGAAGCACTGCGGCGCATAAAGACAAGTCGTTTCGAATCCGGGCTCCAGGCAATGGATGTGTGCAGTTTTGTAGTGTCATCGGTAAGTGGATGGGCTTCTGAACCATCCGCGCGCATCAACCAGATCTGGCGGCCGGGTGCCCAACGCAAAGGATCCAGATACCGTCGCGTGAAAGCGATCCAATTTCCATCGGGGCTGTAGACCGGAGATGCATCCTCCACCATCAATTCTTCCCCGGGGGATATGTCCTCGATCAAACCCGAAATAGCTTCCACTCTATAGAGATGGCTGTAAAACAGCGGCTCCCCTTCTGCTCTCCCCTCAGTATGCTCAAAATCACCCGGGGCATCTGCGGGGAAGACGATCTCTGGATAGACCATATAGAGCCCATCCGGAGACCACGCCCCTGCTACTCCCAGACTGCTCGGCAGATAGCTAAAAGGCGAAGTCGTCTGGTTTTCTTCGATGTCAACCAACGCAATCGCTTGCAAGCTGGTGTCATAATAGGTGAGCCAGCCAGTTGGAGACCATCCGGGATTGCCGGTGATATGTTCTTCGGGACCCATCGGGGTTGGCTCAGCCTCACCATTTACAGGTACGATCCAGACGCGACTCCGGGCCATGACCGCCACACCTCCAACCCCGACTGACAGCGACTCCTGTTCATACGCCAGCCAGACCCCATCGGGCGAGATATTCGGCGCCTTGCAGCGCACCTCGGGTTCACACCCCAGGATTAGGCGATCCTCCCCGCTGAGGAGGTCGTAGAGTCTAAGGTCGTTGCCGCGATCCTCGCGTACGGTTGCATAGACGATCTGAACCCCATTCGCGCTCAGATTGTAGTCAAGAACGGGCGTAGCCGTCTCGGTGAGATGTTGAGGTTCCCCATCCTCTGCTATCGAAAGAGTGTACAGATCCGCTTGTTCACTCGCCGGCCAAAGATAGACTACACGCGGCTCCCCGACCTGGAAGGACCATTTTTCCCCAAACAGAAGTGGTAGGAAGCGGTCCGAGCGAGCCCCGGCCCTAAGCGTTATCGTCACCGTCTCGCCAAACGGCCAGGGTTCCTGCGGTGAAAAGAAAATCTGATTCCCTTGCCGAATGACCTCACCCAAGCTCTCTGGTTGAATCTGCAGATGGGACTGCACCGATTGTGAGTCCATGGGACGATTGAAGAGAATGAGAACAGGCGCAGTGGAGGGAACTTCGGTCGCATTCTTGTCGGGTTCAACGGCGATCACTTTTGGGGAAGCCAATACCCCCACCAAGACGACACCCAGGACAAACCCGAGTACGCCAAAGCCCCACAGAGGAAATCGTCGCCGTTTCTTGTTTAACATGTCGGCATTATACACGCCGCGACCACCCGGGCATCGATTGAGCCTTCTCCCGGCGTCTGGCTCTAATATATAACGGGGCAGGATTTACATCCTGCCCTGCACGGGTTTTAGAGGGTTCACAATCGGGATTATGTTCGCAAGCGGCGCTTTAAATTCTCGATCGCATCCACTGGTGTGGGATCGACGCCGTAGGCCATTGCCAGGTAATAAGACGTATAGTCTCCAAAGTGCAGCGTCGTCCACTGCTGTGCCAGTCTTGTGTCCCCGCGAGCTTCAATGACGTCCGTACCGAAACCCTCCACCATCAGGATTTCGCGTGTGACCTGCAAGCGCAGGATATTTCGCTCGTGCGCCTGCGATCCCTTCAGGAAGACAACCATCGTGTTTGAAAGTAGTGACTCGGGATGCAATACGCCAGCAACCATATTGTGATCCGCCTCTGGAAGCGCCTCAAACCCCGCTACCGCTTTCGCCAGCTCGCCGATCTGGGTCCGCCAGCGGCGCGCAACCGGCGCCAGAATCTCCGACCCAATAATTGTCGGGCAGCGCCCTACCAACTGCCCGGCCATCCGCTTGGCGGGATTCTCAACGACAGGTGACTGCGCACGAAGGTCCCCCTGTTGAGAACTCATCTCTCTTACTGCATTGGATAATTCTTCTTCGGGGTCGGGAATCAAACCCAGGCGAGTCAACAGCGCTAGAAGCAAACCGAACGAGTGGCCCACTGCGGCGCGCGGTTGGCCGACATGATCGAAATGCCACAGCGGAACACCGTGCGAATTCGCCTGCTTCGTGAGCTCGCCACCGGTAGTTATCGCTAACAATTGCGTCTCAGATTCCACCGCCGCGGCGAAAGCGGACAGCGTCTCCTCTGTGTTCCCCGAGTGTGAGCAGGCGATAACAAGGGTTTCGTGGTCAGCGCTAAAAGCCGGTAAATCATAATCCCGCCATACGATAATTGGCACCGTCGCCATCGGAGCAGCGTACGCCGCCAGGAGGTCGGCGGCGATCGCCGACCCGCCCATCCCGGCGATTAATACCTTGCGCACGCCGGAGATCTCCCCGAGAGGCTGCTTCCATCCGAGTTTCCAGGCTGATTCGAGCTGGTCGGGAAGCCCGTCGATCTCGGCAAGCATCCCCCCGGGATCCAATTCCTCGAATCGCGAGATATCGTCTAAATTCATCTTTCCTCCAGACTCAATTGATAAACTTCCCCCCGGCTCCATCCCGATTCGGCGGCAATTTGCCGCGCCGCCGATGAGCGGTTCAACCCCGAATCGATGCGCTCCCGCATCGCCTCCATCACTTCGGATTCCGTCCATTTACCCGGCGCGGGTGCTCCTCCGAGAACGAGCGTGTACTCCCCGCGCGGTTCTCCCGAGGCAATATGCGCCTGCACCTCGCCAAGTGTGCCGCGCACGATCTCCTCATGCAGCTTCGTCAACTCTCGACCCAAAGCAGCAAGCCTGTCCTCGCCAAGAATCGCAATCAGATCTCCCAGCGTCTTCTGAATCCTGTGGGGAACTTCGAAGAGGACGAGCGTGCGCCGCTCATTGGAAAGTGACTCGATGAACGCTCGACGTGCATTCGCCTTTCGTGGAAGATAGCCAAGAAAGATGAACGAATCCGTCGGCAGACCCGAGGCGACCAGCGCTGCGATCGGCGCCGAAGGACCGGGTATTGAAGTGACCTCGTACCCTCGCTCTAGTGCCGCCTGCACCAACTCAAAGCCCGGATCCGAAAGCCCTGGTGTTCCCGCGTCGGAGACCAACGCCAGATCGCCCTCCCCAAGGATATCTAGCAGGTGCTCCTCGCGCGCTTCTTTATTGTGTTCGTGGTAGCTGGTCAGTTTCGTTGTGATTTCATAGCGCTTAAGCAGTTTGCCGGTATGGCGCGTGTCCTCCGCGGCGATGAGGTCCACCTCGCGAAGAATCCGTAATGCGCGCAGGGTGATGTCCTCTAAATTACCTATCGGTGTAGAAACCAGGTAGAGAGTCCCCATGGAGCTATTTTAGCAGAGCTTGCCCCGCGGGGCTTGGTCGGTTATGGAGAAAGCGAGCGATGGTTTCTTAGCTCACTTCACCTTCAGCACTGGCTGCCTGAGCACTGTCTTTAACTTCTCCGGCGATACCCTGCGGATATCGCTGAGGTAGATCTCATGGTGCTTGCCATTTTCAATATATCCATTGCCGGGGATGAACTCGCTGTGCATCTCCGCCAGAACAGGCCCTTCGTCATCGAAGGAGCCCATATGCATGATCTGTACTGACAAACCCTCGTGATACTGCTCAAGGCGGACTTTATCTAAAGACCCCGGATTCTTTGTTTTGCGCACCTGCTCGACCGCATTAGCGAATATGTCCACCGTGACCCATTCAGGGGTCATGATCATCATCGTCCAATCCCATTGGCTCTTGTCACGCGCAGTGCTGAAAGTCTCCATATCTTCGGCCCACCAAAGCCCTTCCAACGGAGGGACAACATAATCCCTTTCCAGGGTCTTCTTGCTGATGAACTTCATTTTGTAAGCTACACCATAAAGCGCCTCAATGGCATCCTGGTATTCCTGAGCCTTGTTAGGATCACCGTGACCATCCACCATCAGGAACTTCATTCTCGGCACGTCAACGATCGTGAATTCCGTTTTCGGAGGGTTATATAGGTGTTTCCATTCCTTTTTATAATCAATTTTCGCCATGCGTATGCTCCAGTTGGTCAATGAATCCGTCCAGCCAATCAAGCTCGGTGGTGATTTTCGTGAGGCTTAGATCGAACATGGCATCCACAAAGAAGGGCAAGGGCTGCTGAGATTCCCACCTAGCCTGGATACGTCCCCGGTGCTCGGCGAGTCCTTCGCTCTGCTGGCGCAGGGCGGCGAGCGCCTCCTCATTCGAGACTGCCGGGAGGTTAGCTAAGCCCAACTGCATGGGCGATGAGGCGCGATGGGGGACCGAGAGCGCTTCAAGCGTACTTACGCGCAAAGCTTTCCGACCTGCGGTGGAGATATGATAGACAACCCGCGAGCGTCCGGGCCCTGCCTGGCGCACTACCTTGCCCGTAATCCATTTCTTCTTCTCGATCTTCTTTAAAATGTAATAGATCGATGAAAAGCCGATCTCGGTCCACTCGCGCATGCCGCGCTCCTCAATCAGGGACTCGATCTCGTAGCCATGGCGGTCCTTCTCAGCGATCAGGGAGAGAATAGCAAGCTCTGCGTTGGTCATTTCACCTCTTTATATTCTAGTACTAGAATATTGCTTTATTGCGAAGTTGTCAAGCCCCAAAGTCAATCAGCGGACTAAATCTGTACGCTAAGGTTCACCAAATAGAACTCTTGCCCAAGAATGACCTTGATGATTCGAACCACCCAAGTGATAATGAGAGGCAACAAAAATGGTCTCACTCAGGTCTGTCGCGATCTACTAGAAGAGATCATCGAATCCGCCAACTCGGAGGGTGTCACTCATGCAAGGTCTTCCCCCATTCGCCACAACCACCATCGGCAGCTTTCCCCATCAGGCATGCGCCAGCTTGTGCGCGCGCCTGGCGGAATTGGACGTCCCCGCCTGGCCTCAACTCGCGCGCCGGTCGTTCCGGGAGAACATGTACGTTCAATACAGCGCTCCCCTTCCGGCACTGGTTATCGATGACGCTGCCGAAAAAATCTACTTCAACACCCAGGAAGACCTCGCCATCTCCCTGACCCCGTTCTACGAATCTTATCTAGCCGAGGACATGGATGCCTTTGCGCTTCCGCAGGAGAACGCGCAGGGTTTCTATGAGATGCTCGATGTGCTTAAAAACACGACGGGGGAATGGGCGAAGGGGCAGGTGACCGGACCCATCAGCTTCGGCCTGACGGTTACCGACCAGGATTTGCGCGCCAGCCTCTACAATGAGTTGTTGGCGGACGCAATCGTTAAGAACAGCGCGATGAACGCACGTTGGCAGATCCGCCGATTAAAAGAGGTTCGCCCCAACATCATCATCTTCGTCGATGAGCCTTATATGGCCTCCTTCGGATCCGCCTTTATCAGTCTCAGCCGCGAGGCTGTCGTTCAAATGCTGGACGAGGTTTTCGACGCCATCCATACCGAAGGCGCACTTGCCGGTGTACATTGCTGCGCCAACACGGATTGGTCGGTTCTACTCAAGACACAGGTGGACATCCTCAACCTCGACGCCTACGGGTATCTCGATAACCTCGCTCTTTACCCACAAGAACTAACGGACTTCCTGGCCCGCGGCGGGCGGATCGCCTGGGGGAGCATCCCAAATCAAGAAGATATCTGGAGCGCTACACCTGCGGAGATGGCAGAACGCCTACGGACGGGTATCAAATCCTTAACGACGCGAGCGTCAGCCAAGGATTTCATCATAAGCGAAGCCCTTCTAAACGACGGTCTTCTTACCCCAAGCTGCGGCCTCGGCTCAACCGATGAAGATCTCGCCGAGCGCGTGCTTGAAATCCTGAAGGAAACCGCGAATGAACTGCGGTGAAACTGACAAGCCATGACCCAACCTCGAATCCTTCCACTGCATTCCAAAGAGGCACCATTGGAAACCGTCGGCGGGAAGGGGGCCAGCCTCGCCAGACTGGCTTGCGCCGGCTTTCCCGTACCGGACGGTTTTTTGATCCCCACCGCGGCCTATCTTGATTATGTGGCCTCAAACGACTTAAAGGAACGGATTTTATCCCGCCTAACCAACTTACCTTTTGATGAACCCGCGGCCTCTCAAGAAGCCTCCGCGGAGATACGCGGCTGGTTCCTCGTCGAAAAGACGGACGGGGGATGGAATTCCAGCATCCGGCGCGCGTACACAGACCTCGGCGGCGGCCCAGTCGCCGTGCGCTCCTCCGCCACCGCAGAAGACCTGCCGGAAATGTCGTTCGCCGGTCAACAGGAGACCTTCCTCAACATTGTCGGCGAGCAGATGCTGCTCGAAGCGATCGTCAATTGTTGGAGCAGCCTATGGACGGCGCGAGCCATCAGCTACCGGTCACGCAACAGTATCCGCCATGAGGATGTGGCTCTTTCCGTGATTGTGCAGATCATGGTGCAATCCGAGGTTTCCGGGGTTCTCTTCACCGCAAACCCGCTGACCGGGAAGCGATCAGAAACCGCAATCGACGCCACCCTCGGTTTAGGCGAGGCGCTTGTCGGTGGGCTCGTGGAGCCCGATCATTATGTCGTCGACACCGACTCTGGAGAAATCATCAATAAAACCTTAGGGGCAAAAGCCCTGACAATCCGCGGGGTGGCAGGGGGCGGTGTCGTCACCGAGGGTGCAGATGCCGCCGAACGACAAGCCCTCCCCGACGACGCCATCTTGCAGCTGACCGAATTGGGTCAGCGCGTCATCGCGCTAGTTCACTCCCCACAGGACATCGAATGGGCCTGGAGTGAGGACCAACTCCATCTGCTTCAATCCCGGCCCATCACCTCACTCTACCCCATCCCCGATGTCCCCACCGACCCGCTCTATGTGTTTGCCTCCTTCGCCGTCATTCAGGGTTTGCTCGCCCCGGTCACTCCTTTAGGGCAGGATGTTATGAAACTGGTCTTCGCGGGAGGAGCCAAAGTTTTCAATTTCGACCTCACACAGGAAACCCAGAGAGCCCTCTTCTCCGCGGGTGAGAGGTTATGGGTCAATATAACCCCATTGCTGCGCAATTCGCTTGGGCGAAAAGCCGTGTCCGGAGCCCTGCCAGCTGTTGCTCCGGGAGTTGCTCAGACCATTGAGCTCCTTCTCGACGATCCCCGCCTAGCTGTAGGCCGTGGCGGTATCCGCTTCAGTACGTTCCGGCGACTAGCCGGATTCCTGCTTCCTTCGATGATGCGCGTCTTCAGGCTCTGGCTGACTCCTGAGCAAGGGCGGGAACGCGTAACCCGGCTTTTGGACGAAACGGTCCTTCAAACTAAAACCCGCAGCGCAGCGACCGGAGACACCCAGGAAGTCCTCGCTCAACGGTTGGAAATACTACACAGTGCACGCGATATTTTCCCCGATGTTGCTATCCCCCAAGGCGTCACCCCCATCGTCGCCTCGATGGTACCTTTCTTTGGTATCATGCGGCGCTTCGGTACCCAGGCTGCAGAA
This sequence comes from uncultured Anaerolineales bacterium, assembly GCA_965363875.1. Classification (GTDB taxonomy): domain Bacteria; phylum Chloroflexota; class Anaerolineae; order Anaerolineales; family E44-bin32; genus E44-bin32. The sequence continues at coordinate 4,264 of CBDTTY010000020.1, read as the reverse complement.
GCATCGGGAAACACCGCTCTCGCACAGGCATACCTCGAAATCGCCCGCGGTTTACCGCACAACGTCACAACAGAAATGGATCTAGCGCTGTGGCGAGTCGCGCAGACCGTTCTCACAGATTCGGATTCTTCTAAGATGTTCCAAGAAACATCTGCCGCAGATCTGGCTGCCCACTACCTACAGGCGAATCTCCCCTCCCCGGTTCAGGAAAGCATCGAGGTCTTCATTGAACGGTATGGAGCGCGCGGGGTCGGTGAGATCGACATCGGTCTCCCGCGATGGGGAGAGGACCCAACGCCCATCATGCAGGTTCTCCAGAGCTACATACAAATCAAGGATCCCGACATGGCCCCCGACGCAGTCTTCGCCCGCTCTGCGAAGTCGGCCGAGCAGGCAGCTGCTCATCTAGAATCTGCCGTTCGTCAAATGCACGGTGGATTTATCAAAGCCCGGTTGTTGCGTTGGGCGATTAGCCGCTATAGGGCGCTGGCGGGGATGCGCGAGGCCCCGAAATTCTTCGCCATCCGCATGATGGGCATTATCCGTCAGGGATTGCTGCAAAGCGGCCAAGAGCTCGTTGATGCAGGTTATTTAGAGCAGCGCGACGATCTGTTCTTCTTAAGAATCCGCGAGCTTGACGAACTGAACGAAGCAATGGTCAAGTTCAAAAACAGACCGGCGACTGAAATGCGCGAGCCCGACTTGCAAACATTCATACAGGCAAATCAAGTTCGCATCGCCGACCGCCGGGCGAAATACCAGCGCGAGCATTTACGAAAACAGATTCCGCGCATGCTCCTCAGCGACGGAACAACTTATTACGAGGGCGTGCGTGCCCCTGAGGGACAGGAGGGCGCCATCATAGGCGACCCGGTTTCTCCCGGCGAAGTGGAAGGGATTGCACGGGTGATCTTTGACCCCCACAGCTCCCAATTGGCCCCTGGTGAAATCCTGGTTTGCCCCGGAACCGACCCGGCCTGGACGCCGCTCTTTCTGAGCGCTAGCGGGCTCGTGATGGAGGTCGGCGGGATGATGACCCACGGCTCGGTGGTAGCCAGGGAATTTGGCATCCCGGCTGTGGTTGGCGTGCATCAGGCTACCGAGCGGATCAAAACCGGTCAAAGGCTGCGGGTAAACGGATCCACAGGCGAAATTACACTTGTCGATGATGAGAAACAGCACAATGACGCCGCGAGGGCTACCTTTGATGCTTGACTCTCGTTTTCCTCGTTGTAGAATACGAAGCATCGAGGCAATGCGGTTAAATCAGATGACAATAGACGTTGACGTTTCTCAATTGATGGCCATGCGCCTGCTGCCGTGGCCGATGGACAGAGGCCCATCGGCGTGGGTCAGTCGCGCCTGACAGCCGCCTGCCCCGGCAGCATATCCTCCGCCAGCCTCGCGCTGGCGGTTTCCTTTACAGGGAAATCGCCCGCTGGTATTGTTTAGACCTAAACACAAGTGCGCTATTGAGAGGAATATCATGACCGAGACTATTCATGTAAGCGTCGCCTGGCCCTACGCCAACGGTGACATGCACGTGGGTCACCTTGCCGGTGCTTACCTACCAGCAGATATCTTCGCCCGCTACCATCGCCTGAAAGGCAACCGGGTGCTCATGGTATCCGGATCGGATTCGCACGGCACGCCAATCACAATCGAAGCGGACAAGCGAGGCATTACACCGCGCGAGCTTTTCGAACATTACCATCACCGCTTCCTGGAGACGCAAAAACAGATCGGCATCAGCTACGATCTTTTCACACATACCGACACCGAGAACCATCACCGAATCGCCCAGGATTTTTTCTTGCGGCTGCACGAGAACGAATACCTGTACCAGGAGATTCAAAAGCAGCTGTATTCCGAAGCGGAAGGGCGCTTTCTTCCCGATCGTTATGTCGAAGGCACATGTCCAATCTGCGGTTACGAAGAAGCGCGTGGGGATCAGTGTGACAACTGCGGCAACCTGCTCGACGCCCTGGAGTTAATCAACCCGCGCAGTAAAACCGACAACAGTAAGCCCGTAGTGCGCGAGACGGAGCACTTCTTCATGGATCTGCCCGCATTCACCGACCAACTTCTGGAATACCTTACCCAACACGCCGACCACTGGCGTCCGAATGTAGTCAATTTTGCCCGCAATTTCATCGAAGGAGGGCTAAAGGGGCGAGCGGTCACCCGTGATATCTCCTGGGGAATACCCGTACCTCTGGACGGATGGGAAACCAAGCGTATCTACGTGTGGTTCGAAGCCGTGATGGGTTATTTCTCCGCTTCGGTAGAGTGGGCACAGAACACCGAACAGCCTGAGGCCTGGAAAGAGTGGTGGTACAACCCGGAGGCGAAAATCTTTAATTTCATCGGTAAGGATAACATCCCCTTCCACACCGTGTTCTGGCAGTCCGAACTGCTCGGCGTGGGGAGTATCTACGACGACCCCCAAAACCGGACGCTCAACTTGCCTTACGATGTTCCATCCAACGAATTCATGAACATCGAGGGATCTCAATTCAGCAAGAGCCGCGATTGGGCCATCTGGCTGCCCGATATTCTCGAGCGCTACGATCCAGATGCTATTCGCTTTTATATCACCGCGGCCATGCCGGAGAGTCGTGACTCCGATTTCTCCTGGTCGGATTTCGTACGCCGCAACAATGGCGAGTTGGTTGCCGCCTGGGGCAACCTCGCCAATCGGGTTCTCTCATTCACTTACAAGCATTGGGAAGGCCGTGTGCCCGATCCTGGAGAATTGCGCGAGATGGACCAGGATTTGCTCAAACAGATCGATACCGGTTTCGATCACATCGGTTCTCTACTCGAAGGAGTAAAGATCAGGGCCGCTCTGCAGGAGACGCTCGCTCTGGCGCGCGAGGTGAACGGATATCTCGACCGGGCACCGTGGTTCGGGGTAATTGAAGAAGACCGCCAGGCCGCGGCTACCACGGTTTACACGGCCTTGCGCGCTATAGACTCGCTCAAGATCCTCTTTGCCCCTTTCTTACCCTTCAGCAGCGAGCAGCTCCACGAGAGTCTTGGTTATGACGAACCACTATTCGGTGAACAGAAGATCGTAACCTACGAGGAGTCCGAGCGTCCTCACGAGGCATTAATCTATGACGCTTCATCGGCCACAGGTCTGTGGGCTCCCAGCGATCTCGAGCCTGGTCGCAGATTCAGAAAACCTGAACCAATGTACCGCAAATTAGACGACTCGGTGATTGACGAAGAACGCGAGCGACTCGGCCAGACAAGCGAATAACACAGGGGAGATCCACACGACACTCTCATGGAGTGGGGATATGGTACAAGCTGCATACCTGTTCTCGTGTGGATTTCCTCTTTAATCCGCACTGTTTTCCCAAAGTTCCTGTAAGGCTCATGCACGGCTTCGTTATTTGAAATAGAACCAGAGGGTGAATTGACCACAACCGCCATAGACCATAGAATGGTAGGTCAAAGGGGAAGATAAAAATTTCTTTCCGCATCGCGTGATTGAACCTTTCTTAACGATCAGCGTTGCGGGCGATCATCGCGGTTCTCCGATGGAAGTTCTCTATGGCATCGAATGATCTGTTATTAAAAGGTATCGCCGCAGCAAAAGGGGGGGACAAGGAACGGGCGCGCGCCTTGCTCAGCAAGGTCGTGCTCGAAATGCCGGAATCCGAAGAGGCTTGGTGGTGGCTTGCGAAAAGCGTTGATGATCCCCGTCAACGGGAGTTCTGCGCTCAGAAGATCCTCGAGATCAATCCCCATCACAAAGGGGCAAAAGAGTTGCTGCTTGGAACCACCGGGAGTTCGCAGCAATCAACATCCCAGGCGGCGATTGCTCCAAAGAAACCTACAGCCCAAACTAGTGCTGCCGCCCGCAGGCGCCCTCAATCGCCTCCTAAAAAGAAAACTGTACGTCCGAGAAGTGCGAGAACTTCGCGTCAAACGATCATCCTGGTTCTTCTTGCCTTTGCCGTCTTGTTGGTTTTCATCGGTGGGGCTGGATATGTACTCCTCGACACATCAGGGTATCTCGGTCAACTATTCAACAGTACTAGTCCTGAGGTATCTCCAACCACTCCAATTCAACCCCCCACAGCGACCGCGACCACCGAAGGCGTCTCCCTCTCCAGCATTCCCACATGGACCCCCACCCCCTCGCTAACACCTCCTCCGGCAACACCCACACCGACGACGACCCACACACCCCAGCCGATCGGCTCACCGACACCGATTCCGCCAACACCGTCCGCGCTTCCATCGATTTCCG
>CBDTTY010000019.1:0-21234 GCA_965363875.1 uncultured Anaerolineales bacterium | reverse complement strand
AGCCTACATACAGGGAGGCAACATGGTGAGATGCAGCATGCTGCGTCTCTACGCTCTAGGTCGCAGGAGCAGCCTGTGGTCAAACAGCGAGGGTGATTCCTATTCGCAACATCTCGTTAGCTCAAAAAACCTGCAGGAGGTTGAGAAAGTGGGCATTCATAGGGTGCTTACCGAAGAAAACACTCCTTCGATCTTCTGATGATCGAAAGGGGCACCGCGCATAGAGTGCTTGTTTCATCCAAGTTTTCTAAACATCAATCGCTCAGCAGTCGGGCGACCGCCTGGTCAAGTTGGTCTAAGGAAAAGGGCTTTAGAATGTACTCCTCTGCACCAGCATCCAGACCTGCCTGAATCTCAGCTTCCTGTCCTTTCGCAGAGAGGAAGGCGACGGGGATGTGACGCAATTTTTCGCTGCGTTTGATCCTGCGGCACAACTCGTATCCATCCATGCGCGGCATGCGCACGTCAAGCAGCACCAGATCAGGCTGTTCCGCGATCGTAAGCTCCCAGGCGCTCAAACCGTCGACCGCGGTCAGGACGTCATGGCCGTTATAGTTAAGCGCAAACTCAATGAGCTCACGTATATCGCGTTCATCTTCCGCGACAAGAATCTTTGCCATCTCTATCCCCCACCATCTTCCGCATCATCTTCTGCGGTCACGGCCGGCAGCGATACCGTGAAGGTGGATCCCTTTCCCGGGATTCCGTCTGAAGTGACCCATATCCGCCCACCGTGCATCTCGACTAGGTTAAGTACAATCGACAGGCCCAGACCGGTGCCCGAGATACCCAGTACAAGCGATTGCTCACCACGGAAAAAACGTTCGAAAATGCGCTCTTGTTCCGGCAGGGAGATACCCATGCCGTTGTCGATCACATCGATCTCAATCTGATCCCCCACCTGTCTGGCGCGCATGCGGATCATGCCCCCTGATGGTGTGAAGTTGAAGCTGTTCTCGACCAGATTGGCCAGGATCTGCCGCACACGTTCGAGGTCGCCCCTGAGTTTGGGGAGCCTCTGGGGAGCTTCGATCTGGAAGCTGATCTGCTTTTCTTCCTCATGACTCCTGTGCTCGACGTGTTCGCGCATCTCATCCAGGAGCTGGTGAACATCCAGCGCTTGGAAGGAGAGCGTGACTTTTCCTGATTCGAGGTGGGAGATGTCCAGGAGATCGCCAACGAGGATTTCCAGGCGGAAGGTATTGCTGCGTATGATTTCAAGGAAGTGCCGCTGTTCGTCATCCAACTCGCCGGAGACATCCATCAAGAGAAGATCGACGAAGCCCTTTATTGAAGTCATCGGCGTGCGTAGCTCGTGGCTGACGGTGGCGACGAACTCAGATTTTAGACGGTCTACTTCGACCTCACGGGATATATCGCGGAAAATCGAGACCGTTCCCAGGAATTCGTCGCCCAGGACGAAGGGCGCCGGGTGGATCGAGATCACACGACCATCTTCAAGCTCAAGCTGCTCGGTAAGGAACGCCACCTGGCCGACTGAAGCTGGGTCCTGACTCCAAGCGCGAATCGCATCCGCCCAGCGCGTCCCACCGGCGCCGTAGACACCGATAAAATCGAAGACGGGGTGCCCAACGACGTCCTCGCTGGAAAGCCCGAGAATCCGTTCGGCGGAGGGGCTAAAAAGGATGATTTTATGGTTGGAATCGGTCACGATAACGCCGTCGGCGATGGAGTTGAGGATTCCCCGCGACTGGCTGGCTTCAATCTGCTGGGAGCGCAGCATCGAACCCAAGCGCTCGGCTTGATCGCTTATCACATGATACAGTTCGGCGTTTTTTATCGCACCGCCGACCTGACCGGCAACAGAGCGAACCAACCTTTGTTGTTCTGGGGCGAAAGCCCCTAGCTCAGAGTGAGTGAAGAGCATTGCCCCGATCGCCTCATCCCCGACGATGATCGGCACAGCAATGGCGCTGCGCTGCTCCTGAGTGTCGCTGTCAGGAGCTTTCCATCTTGCGTCCTGGGAAAGATCGTCGATTAACACAGACTGGTTGTGGGACATGGCCCAGCCGGGCAGACCCTCCTGAGGATCCAGATCCGTTTGCAGGCTGCCGGGACCTCTCTCACCAAAAGAAGCGCGCAGCTGTAGAGAGTCACCCTCCTGTGTTAGCAGCAGGACGCATGCTTGGGTGGCGCCGATAAGCTCGCTGGTGAGAGCGAGCGTTCTCTCGAGCACACGATCGACGTCGAGGCTGGAGGATAATTCCGCCGAGATCCTTAGAAGAGCCTCTGCCCATTGGAGCGCGCCAGTCGTGGTTTCTTCCGCGGGTTGAGCCACGGAATCGAGGATCATGCCCGCGGCGATAGGATCTGCCCTCTCGGTCTCGTCAGCGCCTTGATCTCGGGTTATCTTCTGCGATGCTTCGATCAGGGGTGAGCAAAGCCGCGATAGCGAGGCCAGGACTTCGGCATCTCCCTCAGAGAATATTGACTCTGCGTCTGTATTCCCCGCCAGAATTGCACCGATCCGGTGTTCATCACCCCCCAAGGGAGTTATCAGAAGCGTGTGGATTTCCACCTTCTCCGCAAAGGGTCGAAGCCCCATCTGGTCGATGAGCTGCTCCTCCACTGCGGCGTTTGAAATCCAATATTTCTGGGTTTGCCAGATTGTCGAAAGCGGGTTCTCGGGCGAAGATGGAAGGATAAGATCATCCGTAAGGACGGATGTGGAAACACCGAAGAACGGTGGTTGACCGATGAGCGATTGTGAGTTTTCGTCGTACAACAGTAAACAGAGGACATCCGTGCCGACCCTGGTTGCGAGCGTTTTGGAGAGCTGCTCCACCAACGTTTCTGGTTCGTGAACCCAAGCTGCGGCTCCTTGGATGTCGGTTATCCCGACAAATTCATCGACAAACTGCTGATGCTGACTGTGGAGGTTGAGGTTCGTGATCGAAAGCGCAATAGCTGCGCTGGCGGCTTCGAGAAGTGCTTGATGGCGGCGGTCGTACGTAAGTGCTTCTTGGTGCGCCAGCTCCAGTGTGCCCACGATTTCGTCCCGGTCGGTTAAAGCGGTGCCCAGGTATGATTTGAATGGAAATTTCCCGCGCCGGACCTTGGGGCGAACATCGCCCCTCTCGGCGACGTCTGGGAGCAGCAAGGATTCGCGGTGCTCGACCAGCCAACCGGTGTAGCCCTCCCCCAGGCGGTAGACATCATCCCCCATGCCGGCGACAAAGTCGGAGGAGCGCGGTGAACAGAGCCGATGCGGGATGAAGTGGCCGGTCGTCCGATCGAACAGGTTGAGCTCAACAATGTCGAATGGGAGCAGGTGAGAGATTCCTTTAAGGGCACCTTCGACGAGAGCGGATAAATCTTCGGGGTGGCTCAGCGCGGCATGCAGAGATTGGAGCGTAGATAGAACCTCACCGTCGGGAGAAGCCTGGGGTTCTGTGCTAATTGCTGGCGATGTGGGAACAACCTCCCCATCTGAGGGTTTCAGCCCGGCTATCCTGGACGAGCGCAGACTCCAGCCGATGGCGATCCCGACGAGAAGCAACGCAAGTGCGATAAAGATGAGAACGAGGAGATCTTCTGCGAGCATGCTTTAGGACGTCGTCGCGTCCATGCGCTGTGCCTCCATGGCCGCCTCTGTTATTTCGCGCAGGTCGTTGAAGTTCTTCGCGGTTGAATCCAACCGTCCGATGCTCATGGTCATTAATGGAATTTGAACCCCATCACCACTGCCTTGGGGTACGACTAAGTGACCCCGATCCAGATCTTCTTTTGAGTAGTGTTCTTTTATCCGTTCCTTGAAATTTTGTTTGAGCTGTTCACTGATTGTATCTGCGGCAGCAGGGATGGTGATGACGATGAAGTCACCCCCGCCGGCGTGCCCGAGGAAATCCTTCTCATCCCCATGCTCCGCCAGGACTTCACAGAACATCGCTGCCGTCATCCGCAGGCTCTCATCGCCGGTTACGAAGCTGTAGACTTCTTTGAAGCCTTCGAATTGTTCAAGGCGGCAATAGAGTAATGCCCACTCTTTTTTATTGACGAGCTCGCGCAACTTCTCTTGGATGATGGCGCCGGTGGGGAGACCTGTGCGTGGATCGATCAGGCTCTCACGCTCCGCGCGAGCAATGGCGTTCTGAACCCGCAGCTTGAGTTCTTCAATGTCGAAAGGTTTGGTGATGTAATCGTCGGCGCCAAGCTCTAACCCGGCGATACGATCGCTGCGTGAATCCTTCTGGGTTAGGAAGATGATTGGGATGTGATGCGTCCGTGGAGATGCGCGCAATTCCTGGCAGACTGAATAGCCATCCATATCGGGCAGAAGGATGTCCAGGACGATGAGATTGGGCATGTTTGAGTGTGTGGAGGTGAGCGCGTCTGATCCGTTTGTAGTGAGATCTACATCATAACCCTGCCCGGTGAAGTAGATGCGGAGCATATTTCCAATGTCAGAGTCATCTTCAACGACAAGGATGCGACCCTTCTTCATCTCTCTCCCTCCTTTATAAAGATAGGCTCCGCTCTTCACGAAGAGCGGGTCCGGCGGCAACTGCTTCCCTTGTCCAATAGTACATGACAATCACTAATAACTGATAGCGGTTCGGGTGGTCGGAAACAAGAAAGACTGGCTACGTCCGTTCTACTCTTTCGACTCCTCGAGAATGCTAAAAAGGAGTTCCAGAAGAACGGATTTCACCTGCCCTCGATCGTTTGCCACGCACGGGAGCATCTTGATTTTTGAATCGAGGCCTAGGGCGATACGCAAGTCCTCCACTTCCCATGCATCATCGAGATCTTGCTTGTTCGCGGCGACGACATATGGAGTCGGGGCGTACGCTCGGAAGGTTTGGAGGATTCCACGTGCCTCACGGAAGGTCTCGGGTCGGGCGCTGTCCACCATGACGACGAACCCGAGCATCCCTTCAGCCAGGATCTCCCACATGAAATCAAATCGCTTTTGCCCGGGCGTGCCAAACAGGTAGAGCACCAGGTCGTCGTCCACGGTAATCCGGCCAAAATCCATCGCAACCGTGGTTGTTTCTTTAATCCGTTCAGCCTCGGTGCTGATTTTGCGCTCTGTCGAGACGACATCTATCTCACTGACAGATTGAATGAACGCTGTCTTGCCGGAGTTGAATGGACCTGTGACGACCATCTTTACTGTTTGCATACGCCACTTTCCCTATAGGGACCTGATTCTATGAATCAACTTATTCACGAGTGAAGCCTGCTGTTTCTTATCAACAGGCGGCAATTTTTTCGCTTTTGGAGGCAAAGGCATGCCTTCTGGGCGGATGATTTCAACCAGACCGGCTTGCACTAACCCATAGACAATGCGCCTGATCTCCAGGTCATTCATCCTATTGGTCTTGCCGATCTGTTTGAGCGTGTTCTTGGGGTTGATATAGGAAACGACCTTCCATTCATCAACCGTGAGTTGAACATCACGAATGTCGGCGCCCGGCCGGTCGACGAAGGTTAGGGCCATATCAAGACTTGGGATCTCATCTTTAAGTAGTTCCCATTCCTGCGTTTGGCGTGAGCCTTCCATGATGATATTTTCGAGGTCCATGCGGACCGTGATTGCATCAGAGGGTGGTAAGACATCATTGTCGAAGCGGAAGAGACCATCAATCCAGGTAAAGAGTTGGTAAACAATGTCAAGAATGTACTGTTGAATACTGTCCAGGATGACTTGCTGGGAGAGATAACCAGCGTTTATCAAGAGCAGGCCAAGCCCCTGGTCACTCTTTTCTGTTGCATTTTCCTTGATGACGTCTGCTTGTTTCGATGTGATCTTCCCGGCGCGGGTGAGTATGCCGGTTAGGCTTCCGTCCTCATTCCCCAATTGTGCGTAGATTAGTTTTCCAGCGCGGAAGGAAACCCAGGAAATGGCATCAGGACCCTCGACCGTGAGCGTGCCGGTCTTTTGGGCAATATTGATCAGATTCAGAAGCTGAGTGACGTTAAAGTCGCGTAGGTTGCCCTTGAGTGCCATTCTTCTTTTTCTTCTAATCTTCCAGATTCACAGAGCAGATAGACTAAAGATACCCGATTCTCAAGCTGATCAAGGTGTTGATCCGCTCGAGTTAAGCTCATATCATGGGTCGCGGGATTATACCGTTTGGGATGGGGCGTTGCAAACCAACCCTTGCTCCTACTATAAGGGGTTATGCCGCTGTGGTGTGTTGCAACCCCGCGCCGCTCTAAGAGTGATGCAAGATGCAAGCCATCATAGTGGGTTTTCTCTTCCTGATGTCTGTCTTCCGGCGCGCTTTGGGGGGCGGGCGGTAAACCTCCCGCAGGAGAGGAACACCTGTGGGAAATTTGGTGGCGGGCCGGCATACGGGCCAACCCTCCATTGGATTCCCCCTGACAATGGCGTTAACCTTCCCAGCCGCCCCCGATCTGCCGCACTTGCAGCAGCGTCATAAAAGCCTGGGGGTCGTGCTGCAGCACAAGTCTTTTTATCTTTCGCACCTTTCGTCGGGGTGAGTAGCAGTAGATCAGACTCACGGTCCCGTCTAGGCCTGACCCGGAGACCTCTGTTGCGCCCATACCGGCTTGATGTAGGGCATCAATGATGGTTGCGCCGTGACTCGAGCTCGTTATCCGCAGCAGGCTGTGCCCGGGAGCGATACGATCATCAATGATTATTCCTAGAACATTTCCGGTGGCGAAGCCCGCGGCGTATGCTGCCAGGTTCCATGGGTTATCAAGATTTTTCAAGACACCGGAGATAACAGTGATAAAGAGCAGGCTCTGCACGAAGCCAAGAGCCCAGGCGGCACGTTTTCGTCCGCGCACAACCGTAAGCACGCGCAGTGTTGAAAGAGAAAGATTGCTTATGCGGATGGCCAGGATCATGAATGGGACTAGCGCGGCGGGGATAAGGCTCCAATCCAGGCTCATCGGATATTAGGGTCAGGGGAGAAGATCATCGAACGTTTATTGTGGAACCATAGATAGATTACTTTCTTGGGTATTTCTGCGACTCACTCCTGATCAGGATCGCCAAAAGCCTCGGTGAAGCGGACGGATATCCTCAACGGTGATGAATGCATCGGGATCGATCTTATTAACCTCTTGCCGGACTGCATCGATATCCCGGCGTAGGATGCTGCAGCTGATCAGACTGACCGTCCCATCCTTGCCGCGCGCAGGAAGCTCGGTCGCGGCGTAGCCCTGTTCGCGAATGGTTTCAGCGATTGCGCTGCCCCAACGTGAGCTGATAATCTGCAGGTTGCTATGCCCGATGGCGAGATGCTCCTCGATCGTCATTCCGACGACATTTCCAGTGGCAAAACCTCCAGCGTAGGCAATGATGTTCCACAAGTTGTCCAGATTACTCAATACGCTAGTGATGGCAATAACCCATAGAAGCGACTGGAAGAACCCCAGGATCCATGCTAAGGGTTTCCGCCCGCGGATGACGAAGAGTACTCGCAGTGTGTCGAGCGACATATCCGAGACTCGCAGGGCGAAGATGATGAATGGTAGAACTGCTGCAGGGATGTTTAATAAAGATATCATCGCTGTTTCCTATTCCTCTGTCGGCAAGGGCAGTACCGGTATATGGAGATCATGGAGATACTCTAACCATGCGGGTCACACCAGATTGAGCGGCGAGCGTTCGGATCGATCCGCTGGCGAAGGTCAAAGCGGTTGGGAATGGCAGCCGTTGAATGCTTGCTGACAGACGTGATGATGTCGATCTTCCCCACGAGCATTTACTCCATGAAGGAATCTTACCATGCAAGCTGAGCGCCTGATATGGCCGCGAAAGATGTCCGGAGAGCGTTCGACGGCTTTCCACCGGCTCGAGGGGGGAGACACCATAGCCGCCCCCTGGTGTGGTCAGCCGCTGTCCACACCGTCGAAGAGGTCACGCTCTCGCAGCCTGTCCTCCGCTGCTGGGTAGGCGCGTGTAAAAGTCTCCGGTCCACTGAAAAGCCTCATGAGCACACCAAAGAGCCCGCCGGAACTAGGCCCCTGCTGGCTCTGGTGGCAGGCAGATGCCTTTTCTTTTATTTCAGCGACCCGACGGAAGTCGATTCTGGCGTGAATGGGGAAATCATCGCGGCTGATCTCCAGCAAGTCAATATCTTCATTCCGTCCGAATTTCCTGGGATTCTTGCCGAAGAGGGGCAGAAGCCGCACCATGATGCGCAGGAAACGACGTGGGAAGGTGTGATAGTAGAGTTTCTGAGGGCAAGACTTTAGAGGGACAGATGCGCCCTCCAATTCCCCTCTTACGCTGTTGAAAGCTTCAACGGCTGCTTTGTGTACGGCGATGTGATCGGGGTGATGGTAGCCTCCGACAGGATCGTGGGTGATCACAACCTGTGGGCGTATCTGGCGCATCAGACCGGCAATCTTCTCGGCGACTTCCGCCACCGGGGCTGCAGCTAGCGCCTCGGGGTGGTTATTGTCGCTCGAGCCGGGCATGCCTGAATCGCGGTAGCCTAGGATGTGCACCTCGGTCAATCCAAGTTGCGCCGCCGCGCAGTGCAGTTCGTCCAAGCGCATACGAGCGGTCTCCTCAGCGTTTAGCTGCATCTCTGGCGGGATTGCGCCGACATCGCCGCGCGTGGCGCAGATGAGATGCACTTCGACGCCTTCTTGGGCGTAAAGCGCCAAAGTTCCGCCCGGGCCAAAGCTCTCATCATCCGGGTGTGCTAGAACTGCTAGAAGACGTTTCAATATTGCCCTCCTATGCCCTTTTTCCTTTACTCAACGATGGTTTCCCATCTTACTACACCACGAGGCTCAATCACCAATAACCTGTACGACAAGGCGGCGTTGACGAGGGCGTACGTCGAAATCAACGAACAAGATCTGCTGCCATGTTCCCAGCGTCATGTTCCCATCGACAATCGGGATCGAAAAAGAAGTCTTGAGCAGTGCCGACCGCAGATGGGAATGACCGTTCCCGTCTGCCCAACGAAGATTATGCTGGTATGTCCGGTCCTGTGGGGCAATTTCGTCGAGTGCATGCCGAAGATCCTCCAACGCGCCCGACTCGAATTCAATGGTTGTGATGGCGCTGGTCGACGAGGGGGTGAATACCGTGACGAGACCGGAGTGCACCCCGGAGCTCTCGACGATATCCTCTACGGCCTTCGTCAGGTCATGCATGTCAGCATGTCCCCTGGTGCTTAGATCAATGTTTCCCGTATGTACCATTGACGATCCTTCCACGATCGATGTTCTGGATTTGTCAGGTTCTCAAGAGAAGAAGGAAATGATGTATGTGCTGAGAGGTTGAGTGCTTTCTCAGGGAGTTTGTTCTTCCTCAAATAAAGAAAGCTGAATGGTGTCATGCTGTGTGCGAATCTGCCCCTTGCCTGCATCCTTAGCCTTATATTGGGCGTGGTCTGCACGCGCGAGCAGGTCATCGATCGTTTCATCTTCGAAGCGAAACTGGGCCAGACCCGCTGAAAAGGTCAAGGAGGTGATTACGCAGTCCGGTCTGGATGTGAACGCGACCAGGGCGCGCTTCAATTTTTGGGTCACACCGACGCCGCCCTTAATCGTTGTCTCGGGGAGCAGAACAGCAAATTCATCCCCGCCAATACGCGCTAGCAGGTCCGTTGAACGCAGCACGGCGCGCATCGATAAAGACAAGTTGCTTATGACATCATCACCGACCGCGTGCCCAAAGCGATCATTAATCGCTTTGAAGTCATCCAGGTCCAGGTAAAGAAGTGTTAGAGGCCGTCGGTATCGTTTGGCGCGCGCGAATTCGCGCTCAAGCTGCTCAACAAAGAAGCGGCGGTTCGCCAACCCGGACAGTGCATCGGTATTTGCCAGGTGCGACAACTGTTCGGTTTGATAAAGTAATTGTTCGATCGTGGAATCAACGTGAGCTGAAGTAATGGTGAACATGGTTGCCAGACCCTGATGAAGAACGATTTGACAGCCCAGGAAAAGGCCCGCAGTGATACCTTCTAGCTCGACACCAAGCAGCATGAATTCACTACCCTGCATGAAATAATTCGCGGCGAGCGCCAGCGAGGCAGGGACCGAGTATAAAAAGGGTGTTCTTCCACCGATCATCATTCCTGCGAGTGCGATAGGGATGAAAAGAAGTGCGGCCGGGATGAATACCCTCGGGGTGAAGAAAAACAGGATGATAAGTGCGAAGGCGAGAAACGAGTTGGCGAGAAGGTAGCCCGCACGTGAAGTGTTTCCCAGATGAATGAGGCGCAGGGCAATGACGCCTACGATCCCTAGAAGGACGGCTGCGACCAGATCGAAAAGGAGGCTATCGGGTGCGCTTGAGGGGATGAATTGCCGGACGAGCAGGTCGGTCAACAGCCAGACCCCGAGCATGACATAGACAACGATGACGGCGCGTTTTGAGAGCTGCGCGCGCAGCGCTCTTAGCTCTGGATCGGTATGCAATAGCGGACCGGAACGAAGGATGTTTAACACTGCCAGGCTTCCAGCGAACGCTTAGTTTTGACCTTCTTCGATATCAGGGATTCCAAGAATATTGTATCCCGAGTCGACAAATAACACCTCGCCTGTGACCTTGCTCGCCAGGTCGGACGCGAGCCAGACAGCCGCACCGCCGATATCCTCGATGGTGATGTTCTTGCGCAGCGGGGCGAATCCTGAGAATTCCCGGTGCATTCGTTTAAACCCACTTACGCCGGCGGCGGATAGGGTGCGGATGGGTCCGGCAGAAATGGCATTTACGCGGATATCCCTGGGTCCGAGATCAGCGGCGAGGTAGCGGGTGGTTGCTTCAAGAGCGGCCTTCGCTACACCCATCACATTGTAATTCGGAACCACTTTTTGGCCGCCGTAATAACTCAGGGTGAGCATCGAACCGCCCGGTTTCATCAGCGGCAAGGCGGCGCGTGCCAGAGCGATAAAGGAAAATACACTGATGTCCATTGCCATATGGAAACCGCTGCGGCTCGTCATGTGGAAATCGCCCTTGAGGTCCTCGCGGTCAGCGTAGGCGACAGCGTGAACGAGAACATCAATGCTCCCGAGTTTCTCGGCTCCCTTGGTGAAAACCGCCTCGATCTGCTTGTCGTCGGCCACGTCGCAGAGTTCGACGAAATCTGAGCCTACCGATTCGGCAAGTGGACGCACCCGACGCTCAAGAGCCTCACTGGCGTAGGAAAAGGCGAGTCGAGCGCCGTGCTCATGCATGGCCTGGGCGATCCCCCAGGCGATCGAGTGGTCGTTAGCTACCCCGAAAACCAGAGCGTTTTTACCATCCAGTAGTTGCATTGTTAGATCTCCTTATCAGTGTGGATTGACCCTGAAGCGCCAGGGCATACTCTTCCACGGTTCGCTTACTTTGTTTAAACCCACTCGCGGTCCAACTGTTACGCTATGTTCCGGGATGGCAACATCCCGCTCGATGAAAAGTACGCTTTGCGGATGGCATAGGTCCAGGCCATCAAAGCTCCGGTCGATGGCGAATGCCTGACATAATTTCGCCGGCCCGTCGGTTAACTCCGACTCCGGGCGTCCGGCTCTTCGCCGCCGGATAACTTCGTATCCTTCAACCGGTTTCACGCCTCGCAGAAGTACTGCAGCCGGGAAACCCTCTCTCTCGGTAACGAAGTTTAACATCCAATGCATGCCGTAGGTGAAGTAGACATAGGCATGACCTGGTGGACCCCACATCGAGTGATTGCGGTTTGTGCGGCCTGAGCGGGCGTGGCACCCGTCATCCTCGGTGCTGATGTAGGCTTCGGTTTCGGTGATCAAACCGGCAATGCGCTGATCGCCCTCGAGTTTGACGAGGCGCTGTCCGAGCAACTCGCGAGCGACGGTCAATGTAGGACGATCGAAGAAGCTGCGTGCGATCACAGAATTGGAGATCATCATTGAAATCCGGTAAAAAGAATCCCGGTGGCTATTTCGTGGTACGGATAGATACCTTAATCAACTCCCAGGATCAACTCCGAAATTCAATCCTGGAGTAAGCCGTCAAATCGGCAGGAAGTTCACCTGGAGGGTGAATCGGGGCGGAACCGTGGGTCCTTGCTGATCATACGCTCGAGCCCTTCCTGCAGGCTGAAGCGCGGCCTATACCCAAGTTTCTCTCTGGCAAGACGGATGTCGGCGCACATGCGTGATGGGCCAGCATCCTGGTCTTCCTTGTAAATCCACTCCGACTTTATACCAGCGGCTTCCAGGACGGATTGACCCAGGGCTTGAATACTCGTCTCGGTTCCACTGCCGATGTTGATCACGGAGCGGTTAATCGTAGGCGCGGAAGCGGCGGCGACCATAGCCGCAACGACATCGTCCAGGTAGACGAAGTCACGCGTCTGTTCACCCTTCCCGTGAATGACCATTGATCCCCCATGGGAAACCTGGCGCAAGAAATGCGGCACGACCGGCGGGTGGGCTGCGGCGAGCGGCTGACCAGGGCCGTAGGCGTTGAACACGCGCAGTGCGACGGTCTCTATTCCCCAGAGTGCCCCGATCGTATGAACGTAATGCTCGGCGGCTAATTTTGACACAGCATAGGGGGATCCTGGATTCGGGGGTGCACTCTCGACCAGGGGTTGTTGACCTTGATCGCCGTAAATCGCGCCGGAGGAGATCAATATTACCCTGCGGACTCCGACGTCGCGCATCGCCTCCATGACGCTGACGGTTCCGCCGACGTTGATGATGTTGTACTCGCGTGGGTAGAGGATCGATTCGGGGACTGATACTTTCGCAGCTAGATGATAAACACAATCGATCTCCTGCAAAAGCGTCCAGAGCTTGGGGCGATCCGTCACATCTCCGCGAGTGAAGAGCACATCTGCAGAGAGCCGCGAGGGGTCCCCGGCTGAGAGGTCATCATAGCCACGAACTTGGTGCCCTTCGCGGGCTAATCGGTTGGCAAGTGCAGAGCCAAGGAATCCGGCGGCGCCGGTTACGAGGAAATTCATCGGTTTATGGGCTCCTGACCGTTTTAACCGATCTGGAGGGAACGAGATTATAACATACCGATGTTGACACCTTTTTCTCGCTTGGTATCATGCCACTATGCGTTCAGCGGAGAATTTCACAAAGTTCTGGCGGGTTATTAAGCGCTGTGCACTTCTTTTTATGGTGACTCTGCTTCTAGGCGGAAGCGGTCTGAATGTTCGCGATGTTGTGGATCGGACCCGGCTCTTCACCCGGTCGGTGGAGTTTAATTATCTTGGCTGGACCATAGATGCTTCCTTTGAGAAGCTCAGTCAACTCAGCCTTCACCCGGCAGCATATGCGGGTGAGGACGAGCGCGCGCAACTGGTCATTGATTATCTTGAGCTGGTGCGGAGCGCACAGCAGACCGAGCGGGAAGTACAGGAAGCGCTGGGGGACCCGAATGTGGATCAGGCCGGCTCTGCTCTCCAGGAGAGTTTGGATAACCTGGAGAACATTCGCAACCAGGTGAATCAGCTTGGACCACCCGCTGAGAGCATTCTTCAGGAGCAGGTGGCGATTGTGGTTGCGGATATGGGATTGGAATTAGGGGGCGCTCCTTTCCCGCCGGTTGTATTCACCTTCGACCCGCCTCCAAATGCACTCATCGTCTCACCGCGCGAGGTCATTCGCCAGATCGCGAATATCACCCTCGATGTGGACCTGACGCTTGAACGGAAAGTGAATCTCGAGGGGGGTATCGAAGAGAGTCTGGATGTCTCGGCGCTTGTTGTGCCCATCGGCGGAATGGGAACCTATCCAACCATGGTGCAGGAGACAACCAATCTGACATGGATCGTTGAAGTGATCGCTCACGAATGGATTCACAATTACCTGACCTTACGCCCGCTGGGCATGAATTATTTCACGAATGAAGAGCTTCGAACCATGAACGAGACCACTGCATCATTGATGGGCAAGGCGATCGGGTGGGAGGTAATCCGACGAACCTATCCTGCACTGCTGCCGGCTGAGATAGCCCCAATCTCAAGCGAGACCGAGACGGAGCCTCCAGCGTTTGATTTTAGGAAGGAAATGCATGAGACACGTGTTCAGACCGACGCATTCTTGGAAGCGGGAGAGATTGAAACTGCCGAGCGCTATATGGATGCCAGAAGGGAGTTCTTCTGGGAGCATGGATATCGCATCCGCCGCCTGAATCAGGCTTACTTCGCGTTCCATGGAGCCTACGCCGACGAACCCGGCGGGGCCGCAGGAGATGACCCTGTGGGTGAGGCTGTCCGCGCTCTCTGGGAGCATTCCCCTTCGCCCGCGGACTTCCTGCGCAAGATGGCGTGGATGAACGACTACACCGATTTATTGGCTGTGCTTGAAGGATTGGCTACCACTCGCTGATCAGGGCGGCGATCAACGCGGTCCGTTCTGCTAAACTTTCCGTCTCAATTTGCTCGTGTTGGGTGTGGGCGCCGGTTCCGATCGCGCCGAAACCATCCAGCACAGGCACCCCCAGTGCAGCGACGAAATTCGCGTCAGAACCGCCTCCGGTTCCTCCCTCTGAGACCGAGAGCCCTAGGTCGCGGGCGATGCCTTGTGCGCGTTGGAATGTTTTTATCATCAGGTCGTTGCGTTCCATGGGCTGCCGATTCCAGCCGCCTTTCACCCTGATTTCCGCGCCCTCGAGGATAGGTTCGAGAGCGAGCATTGAGGCCAGGACCCGATCTCCCTCGTCTTTTGTCTTGGCGCGCCCATCGACACGCAGCCAGCAGAGATCGGGGACGACGTTTGAGCGAGTGCCGCCTTCAATCACGCCGACATTTATCGTGGTCTCGGTTTTGTCATCGGCAAGCGCGGCGATCCCCGGAATTTGATGAGCCATCTCGAGGATGGCGTTTACTCCATCCTTGATGTTGCTGCCTGCGTGTGCGGCCTTGCCTATCGTCTCAACCCTGAAAGCGAGCGTACCTTTCCTCCAGGTTTTCAGGCCGCCGTCTGGCAGGGCCGGTTCGAGACAGAGGACGAGTTCGTGATCTTGCGCCATCTGTTCGATGAGCGCTCGTGAAGTGCGGCTTCCAGTTTCTTCATCGGAGGTGCACAGTAAAGTCAGCTTGTCCTGTCTTAATTTCTCGTTCTGGCGCAGTATCTCGATCGCGGTGAGCGCCATCGCAATGCTGGCTTTCATGTCCAGCACGCCCGGTCCGAAAAGGCGGTTTTCACGTTTCGCAAAGGGCATGTTCTCCAGAGTGCCGAGAGGATGGACCGTGTCGAGGTGGACCATGAGCAGCAATCCCCCCTGACCTTCACCCCAGGTGCCAATACGATGGTCGCCTGCATCCGTTTGTGGCTCGCTGCGGACCTGGGCGCCGCGCGCTTCCATCTCGGCGGCAATAAAGCGCCCGAGTTCGTCGACATTAGATTTCGAGGTTGTTGGAGATTCGATTTGAACGAGGTTCTCGATCAACGCTACAAGCTCTTTTAGTTGTGGTTCAAACTGGGTGATCGGTAGTGGAGGCATCGAAGTCCTTTGTGGCGTTCTCTAAGATAGTTGATTTCTATTCGTTATCCAGCGGGCAGATGTCAGCCGCGAGGTATGTGCGGTTGGCGTAGCCATAGTAAAGTGGTTCGAGTATGTCCTCAGGGTTATTGAGGGCGTAACTTTGCGCGGCCAAACATGCTTCTCTTAGATCCCTGTCGATCTGGTAGGTTTCCCAGAAGCTCTCTGCCAAGCCAACGTAGACGTGGTGAGGGGCCTCGGGCGGATAGGCGGCTCGAAGGAAATCTGTTCCAGCTTCGGCGTTCGCTGTATTCCCATTACGAACATCGATGACGATCTGGCGAAAGGCAGCATAAGCACGGAGTGCTGCTCTTCCGTCCTCACCGGAGGACCAATCATCCAGGGTTCCGTCCTCCATAACCCGCAGATATCCTATTGTTGCTGTCTCATAATCTCCTTCCAGGGCAGCTTGATCGGCGTCGTGCAGGACGTGAATGCGGTATTTTGGTACTGCGAGTGTTTCTTCTGAGATTTCGAAGCGTCTTGATTCGGGATGCCAGGTCCAGGCGCGCCGGATTTCCCTGTAGGGTCCTGCGCCTACAGACCCGATCCCTCTCGCCGTGATCGAAATTGCTGTGCTGCCATCGGCAAGAGGTCCTTGAAGTTCAACATCCGGGGAGGGCAGGTCGTCGCTGCGTCCCTGCCATAGATTCTCAAATCCAGAGCCGTCCCATTTCAGGATTTCAGCCTGAGCGAAACATGTGTGGGCCCCGCATGATTTCCATAAGGTGAGCAGCTCAGGATGTCCGTCGCCGGTGAAGTCACGCGCCGCTTGCAGCTTTGGCAGTCCGGCTTCGCTTGTGGGAGAGGTTACATACGCAGCCCGGAACGCTTCATCTGAGCAAAGAAAGATGAGCAGAGAGCCGGAAGGCCATGGCGTCAGCTCAGAGGGGGCTTGTGTTAGGACGAGCGCAAGGTCCTCAAGGCCGTCTTCATTCAGATCGAGAATCTCACCTGCCTTGGCTGATGGTTCGGTGGAATTCGAGGTTTGGATGTGATCGAGCAGCGAACTAACAAATCCACCCGCGTTGAGATAAGCGAGGATGTCCGGGGCCCATGTGTGTGGGTTGTTCAGGTTTGGTAAGTCCGGTGAACCCGGGGGAATGGGGCAGACCTGCGCCGAGAAGCTAGGAGCAGCATACGGAGCTTGGGTTTGAGGCTGATCTCCTATTACAACCGTCGTCGGGGTTGCCGGCGAGGTCGGCAGCGTGGAGGGATTAAGCGTGTTGCATCCCGAGGCGAGCAAGGTGATGGTTATAAAAAGAAGGATCTCGCGAAGTTTCATCAAGCATCTCACCAGAACGTCAGTTTAGAGTCTATGCCACATCTTACCGGGTGACAATGGGTGTCGCTTACCCCATGTGTGTCCTTGTAATATTCAGCCCGGGTGAAAATCAAAAAAGGATGCAGCCTCTGGGCGAATCGTACCATCTATGCCCGGGCGTCGACCGGCGGCTCCTTTAAAAAGGGTGATTAAAGCAGGGCAGGGTTGACGTATACTCAAGAGGATGGATATACCTTTACCAGTTGGATACCCAAACAGTCATCAAGGACCTCTCAAGCGGTTCATGCCGCCTCTGGAGGAGGGCGTCATCGAGCAAATCCTGGCCGATGAACGTCTGCCCGCTGGGCTCGTATTGGATCCCTTTGGCGCTTCACCACGCTTAGTTTTAGAGGCGGCCCAATCGGGGCGTACGGTTCTAGTTGCCGCGAACAACCCTGTTACACGCTTCGTCCTTCAGCATACACTTCAGCCTTTCGAACTTGGAGAGCTGCAGGCGGCTCTCTCCCACCTGGCTGCAATTCCCAAGGATGATACGCGCATGGAGCGGTTCATCCTTGATCTCTATCGCAGCACTTGTACGAGGTGCGGCGAAGCCATATCCGTCGAGTTTTTTGTGTGGGACCCGGAGTTGGGTGGTCCGACCCACAAGGTTTACTCTTGCGATCATTGTGCCCACACGGGTGAATCTCCCACGACGGAGGACGACTGGAATCGCGCCCTCGATTTCTCGCGGCGGGGACTGCAGCATGCCCTGGCACTCGAACAGGTCGCTCCTGCCGGTGATCCGGACCGCCAACATGCGGAGGTAGCTCTTTCTGTCTATCCCGGCCGGGCTATCTACGCGCTCATAACTATCACCAACAAGATAGACCAATTGGCGCTTGATGGATCGCTTCTACGAGCGCTTCATGCTTTGCTGCTCTCTGCGTTCGATGGGGCGAACGCGCTATGGAGTTATCCCGAGGGTCGCGAGCGGCCGCGTCAATTGAGAGCCTCACAGCGGTACCGTGAGCAAAATGTCTGGCGCGCGCTGGAACAGGCGGTCGAAACCTGGGCTATGGAGCAACCCGATTTACAGGTAACCGATTGGCCGAGCGACAGCCCTATGCAGGCGGGGACGATCGCGATCTACCCCGGCACTGTACGGGATCTCATGGAGACGCTTGACACCGCGCAGGTAAGCTTGCTGCTCACCGTGCCTCCGCGTCACAATCAAGCATTTTGGACCCTCTCAGCGCTTTGGGCAGCCTGGTTGTGGGGGCGAGAGACCGCAGCTCCGATCAAAGTGGCATTGCGCCGTCGACGGTATGATTGGTCGTGGCACGCTGCCGCGCTGCGCACAGTGCTCACGGGTATGGCGTCTTCGATAAAATCGGACACCCCTGTGATTTCATACCTGCCCGAAGCCGAACCCGGTTTTATCGCCGCGGTCCTGTCTGGATTTAACGCAGCTGGATTCGCCCTGCAGGGGCGAGCGCTGCGTGCAGGTGAGGAGCAGGCTATCTTTCATTGGAACCTAGATCCCGCTGCACCGATAGCATGCGGGAAAAAGGAGAGAGAGGAGCGCATGCGCTCCTCTGGCCGGCAAATTCTCACCTCACGGGCTGAACCCTCAGCCTACCCGCTCTTGCATGCCGCCGCTTGGTCTGACCTCACGGATGAGGGGTTGCTCGAGAGCATCCGTGAGGCGGAAGGGCGGCAGTTCATGCAGGTCATGGGTGAGTCGCTGGAGATAGTCCTGGGCGATCGGAAGACCTTTCTGCACCTGGGACGTGGGGCGGAGGTAGAGAGCGGGTTGTACTGGCTTTCCGACCCGCCGTTCGCGGAGGCGAGCCTTACCGATCTCGTTGAGCGCCGGGTCCTCGAGTCACTGCGGAAAGAGGGTTGGATATTTGCCTACGAACTTGACAAACAAATCTGCAAACAATTTCCAGGGTTGCTCACCCCTGACCGCCGGCTTATCGCCGTCTGCCTGCGCTCATTCGCAGAAGGGCCCGACACGGATGGGCGCTGGAGGTTGCGCGCGGAGGACTATGCCGCAGCACGTCAAGAGGATTGCGCTGAAATTAGGCGCCTGCTGGTG
The DNA here is from genome assembly GCA_965363875.1 of uncultured Anaerolineales bacterium. Lineage (GTDB taxonomy): Bacteria > Chloroflexota > Anaerolineae > Anaerolineales > E44-bin32 > E44-bin32. The sequence continues at coordinate 2,442 of CBDTTY010000019.1, read as the reverse complement.
AACCTTGGCTCGCAGCTTGAGTTTGAGGTGAGCGAAGGGGAGATGATTAAGTGGCTCGGGGAGGATGGAGAAGTAGCCTATGCGTTTCGAATCATGGAAACGGCCGTCTGGGCAGGTGTGCTCCAATCTGATGCGGTGGAGGGGATTACGTATGTTATTCCGGGTGGCCGCGCAGAGCTGGTGGCAGAGAAAGCACGAAGAGACCCGCGGCTGCAGGATTGGCTTCATGATGGTCCGCCAGTGATAAAATTCCGCCTCGTCAGACGACTCATAGCAGAGACGACGTTAACGCGTGAGAATTTACGGGAGCGATTAGCAATCGATCCGCCGGAACATCAGGATCCACAACTGCCGCTGCTGTGATGCTCATGGGATTGATCGTTCATCCGATGGCTCGTTCTGAACAATCCTAGTATGATCGAAAACATGGAACCTATACTGAAAACCATCGCTTTCGCGGTCATCGCCTACCTGCTCGGGTCCATTCCTTTCGCCATATTGGTCACTCGCGTAAAGGCTGGAGTTGATGTACGCGGCTCGGGTTCAGGCCACGCCGGCGCGACCAACACCATGCGGGCAGCAGGCTGGGCTGCCGGCATAATTGTGTTGGTGGCGGATGTTGGCAAGGGGTACGTAGCGGTGTGGCTGGCCGCCAGTTTCGGCGGCACGGTGGCAGCGCCGATCGTCGCCGCGGCGTGCGTTGTGATCGGCCACTGCTGGCCGATCTTCGCTGGATTCCGGGGCGGGATGGGAATGGCGAGCGGGGGAGGGGCGCTGTTAGCAGTCTGGCCGCTGGGTTTTGTGCTGGCGGTCGGGCTTGGTTCGGCGCTCCAGCTCCTGATTAAGCATTCCGCCCGGGGGAATGTCGTCACAGGATTGCTTCTTATGCCCTTATGGGCGCTCTTCGGGGCAAATGGGACGCAACTGGGCGTGGCGCTGGCAGTTGGTCTCGTCATCTCCGGCCGCGCATTGTCCGACTGGAATCGTGTCTACCGCGAACTGTGGTTTGATCGGGAGTAAAACCGCTGCTTGACGATCATGAGGCTGTCCCAAAAGGGTAGCCCCATTCGCGCTTAAAGACGAAATCACTAGAATTGAGGGCATGAAGAAGAAAAACCAACAGGTTGTGTTCAAACCCAATATTATGGGACAACTTCAACTCCCCATGGATTTAAGAAAGCTAATCCCGGAGAATCATCTGGTGCGGATGGAAAACTGGCAGCTTAACGCATACTTATGACCAGTCTTGGAGATTATTAATTCTCTCTACGCCTTACAACACCCAAACCGGGCCCTTCGGGTAAGTACAATTGTGCGCCACGATAGATTACCCCCTGATAGGGGTCGTTCTTAATTAGCAATGGGCCGTCGAGGTCAACATACTCACACAATGAAGCCAAATGTGCTGCTGCGGTCACTCCAACGGAACTTTCGACCATACAACTCAGCATCACCTGCATATCGAAAGATCGTGCCATTTCTATCATCTGCAAGGCGGGCCTGATCCCGCCGCTTTTCATCAATTTAATCACCACTCCATCAACGGCTTCGACGTGGTCTTTTACATCCTGTGGTGTTCGGATACTCTCATCGGCGAAGAATTTAACTCCCGGGTTGTGAGCGCGCAACCAGCGTAAGCCTTCGATATCACCAACGGGCAGGGGTTGCTCTACCAGCTCTAGATCGTACTCCACCAGGCGGGGAATCAAATATGCAGCGTGTTCGCGTGTCCAGCCCGCGTTGGCGTCCACTCGAAGAGCTGCATCAGTTTCCTCACGGATGGAACGCACAATGGCTTCATCATTGGCACTGCCCAGTTTGATTTTAAGAACGGGCCAACCACTTTGCCTGGCACTCTGTGCCATCTTATCAGGGTGATCCATTGCAATTGTGAGAGATGTGGAAGGAATCTGCTGTGAATTGATATCTAAAAGCTGGTGTAGCGGTATCCCCTGACGCTTACCCCAGAGATCGTGCAGGGCGATGTCCAATGCCGCTCTTCCGGAAGATGACCCGAGCGGCAAGGATTTGAGAATATTCTCTATCTGTATTGGGTCGTCGCTAAATTGCTCCACCGCTGAGCCCAGATATTCAAGTATCCTTGTCTGCGATTCTCCCAGATACTGAACACCAGCTCCTTCTCCAACGCCTTCATCAAGGTGAACAAGCACATTGTGGCGTCTTTCGCTCACCCCATGAGCTATCCTGAAGGCGGTTTTTAATTCCAGGGTGATTGGTTCCCAGGTTAGATTCATGCATGGATCCGTAAGGTCGAATTATCTGTAGGTCAGAATATACATGGATTCAACAACGAAGTGCAATGCTGGATTCGAATTCGATCTTCTGGGATAGTTCTAGAGTTATTGGGCAATCCATCGATGATGGTTGTAGAGACGCAGCATGCTGCGTCTCTACGCGTAGGATATATAGCCGCCGGCTCGC
>CBDTTY010000018.1:0-21262 GCA_965363875.1 uncultured Anaerolineales bacterium | reverse complement strand
CGTCTTCTGACGAGCCTCACCATAATTAATCCGACAGGGATCGATCCCATTAAGTACGCTGCTATGAGCGCGACGACACTCCTGACCCACATAGCTCCTCCTCATTGGTATTGCCACATTAGAAAACACCAAAAAACAGAAGTTGTTACGGTCTGTGCAAACTTATTCCGACCGCAACAAATCCCACCACTGGGTCGATTCGATAGGCTTGATAGTTCCATTCTTCATCAAGATGATGCCAGATAATATGGACTGCTTCCGGAAAAGCGCTCTCGCGAACATCAGATTCCGAGGGAAACTCCGGTCCGTTTGGGTGCGAGTGGTAGATACCGATAAGTTTCCCACCAGCATCTTCGATTTTGAAGAAAGCGTCGATCTGCTCCCGGGGATCCATTTGGAAGCGCGTTGATGAGTGCAGTATGTTCGTGATGGGAATCACCCATGCTACACGATCGGCGAAGCCTCCTAAGATTCCGCAGCCCTCCTCCGGATAGCAGTCTTCGACGTGGCGCTGCATCTCTTCGACTTGGTCGCTCGATAAAGATAGATTACTGCTCGACATAATATTCAACGACTCGTTGCTTTAGGTGACAACACGAGATAGAGAGAGCCATAATGGATGTTTGGTCCTTATGATCTCGCCTCCACCAACAGGAGACTCCCCTGGAAGTTTCCATATTAAACCAAGCGAGAGTATCTCAGTATACCGCCATCCGTTTACCTCCGAGAGCTGCTCGCACCCCTTACACATCTTTGTCGTGATCACGCGTTCGGCAGCTTTTTACCCGAACAGTCTCAGCTATAACAAAAAAAAGAGGGAGCCAAAACGGCTCCCTCGATATAACGTTCTAATAGTGTGAGCTAACCTTCCAGCACACTATACCCCGGACCATCCGTGAAGAAGTCATAATTCGGCTGGATGTCAGGGGAAAGATCGACGACCTCTCCAGCCTCAAGAATCTTCGTGTGCTCCAGGTGTACGGCCTCACCATGGTGGTTCTCTCCATCGTAAACCGTATCGAAGCCAGCAGTTCCTGCCGGCATACTCAAGTACTCACCACCCTTGGCGGCGTAATCGGATGGCACTTCATCTTCGGTAAAGATCGCCTCAAGCGGGCATTCGGGTATGCACGCGCCACAGTCGATGCACGTATCCGGGTCAATGTAATACCATGGCCATTTATCGGCCGGTTTCCCGGGAACGATGCACTCCACAGGGCATACCTCTACGCAGCCCGAATCGCGAAGGCACAAGCTGGTGATAATATGGGTCATTATTCATACCTCCAGTATGATAATTGAGAGACGGAGCAGGCATTACCCCTATGCCCGCTGCAAGACAGATTAGCCTCTAAAGCACCGTGTACCTTCCTACCAGTTCACGGCTTTCCAGCAACCGGCGAAATAATCTGGTCTGCGTTCTTATACCTAAGGTAATAGGCATGTTCCCAAACGTCAAGTCCCAAAATTGGCTTTCTCGCTTCGCAACCTAAATCAAGCGCAGGTAGTTCGAAAGCCAATTCCTTTTCCTTCATTCTATTCTAAATACTATACTTATCCAAGGAAATTAGCGAAAGCATCTCGATAACATTTACGAATGGATTGTAGTCTTCAGAATCAGAATTTGTCAAGCAAAATAATGTCTATGAAGCAACCCGGAACAACATACGCGCCTGAAGTTCAAACCCGTATACATCCAGCTCTTGCATTGGGACTGGGAATTGTCGCTGCATCCACCTCATCCATCTTTATTCGCTTCGCCCAGAACGATGCTCCATCGTTGGTAATAGCAGCATATCGATTAACGATCGCATCTTTGATCCTGGCCCCCTTCCTCTTCCGCCAGCGCCAAAAACTGCGGGAACTCTCCGTGGCACAATATAAATTGGCCTTCCTCTCGGGGCTATTTCTAGCCCTGCACTTCGGTGCCTGGATCACCTCACTCGAATATACCAACGTTACCAGCTCAGTGGTCCTCGTTCAAACTACCCCTCTTTTCGTCGCCGCGTTCTCTCCCCTTCTCCTCGGAGAGATCCCTTCGCGTAGAACTTTGATCGGTTTGGGACTAGCATTCGGCGGTGGATTGATGATCGCATTAAGCGATTACTGTGTTTTCAGCGAGGGGTTTTCATGTGTTACCGCAAACTCGAGCGGCGGAACGAATGTATTGCTTGGCGACCTGCTCGCTCTTTTGGGAGGCGCGGCCGGAGCAGCTTATCTCATCATCGGGCGTCGCCTTAGATCTGATTTTTCACTCCTCATCTATATCGGTCTTGTGTATTCCTCTGCTGCGATCTTCTTGATCATTGCCGTGATTTCATCTGGGCACAACCTTTTTGGGTACCCACCGATCACATACCTATGGTTCCTACTGCTTGCAATCTTCCCACAATTATTAGCCCATTCAACATATAATTGGGCATTGCGGTACTTACCCGCCACTAAGGTTTCGATCGCGCTTTTAGGCGAGCCCATTGCTGCGGCAGTTTTAGCCTATCTTGTGCTTAGCGAGCTGCCATCACCATTACGTATCGCTGGCGCTACAATCGTTTTATTCGGGGTCGCGTTTACAATGATCCGGACTGACCCGGGCGGAGCAGCGACCGATTGATTGCTTACTAAGCTTAATACATCACAGGAGTTATCAGATGCAGACCAGATGTTATCGTTGCGGTAGAAATTTCCACATCAATAAAGAGGAAATCGCCTTCGCTCTTGAAGCTCTCGAAGAAAGCGAAGGGAATCATTACGACGTCCGCTGTCCAGGCTGCCGCCATGCCAACCGCATTTCAATCGAACAATTAAGGAAGGCAGCACCAAGAAGCGAAGAAAGTAGCGAGGACAGCAAGCAGGACTAGCGGGTGGAACGCGCCATCTCATAACCACTTGAACTTGTCAGCGAAGGTGACTCGCGCTTGCCATTCATCAAGAGGGGCGCTGCGTCCTTCGCTGCAGGCTGCAGGATGACACGTTGATGATTGACATCTCACACAACGCGAGTGACACCGCGCTTGAAAGCCCGCTGATTCTTAATCCCACCCGCCTCAGACAACCAAATTGGCGTCTGGCCTATCGCCAGATCGTGGGGTGACGGATCGCTCCAAATTTTGGCGACACCTTTGCCAGGAGATGGATTGCAGTATTCGGCATTACCTACTGTGCGCCAGCATAGGAGACAATTATGAACTACATGACCGTCATCACCGCAAATCAGCTCGAACCTCACCTAGAAGAAGCGAATTGGGCGATCTTCGACAGCCGCTTTGATCTGGTTCAACCGCACTGGGGCAAAGAACAATATTTGCTCGAACACATTCCTGGATCTGTCTATGTCCATCTTGACGATAATCTATCCGCGCCAAAGAGCGGAACGAACGGGCGCCATCCTCTCCCTGGAATCGAGGTTATCACAGAATACTTCTCAGAATTAGGAATTGACGAGAACACACAAGTTGTAATTTACGATTCGCGCGGAGGGGGTATAGCAGCCCGTTTATGGTGGATGCTCAAATACTTGGGACATGAAGCGGCCGCTGTTTTAGACGGAGGCTTTCCAGAATGGGAACGACTCGGACTTCCGATCCGGGCCAATCATGAATCACGGGTCCCCAGACAGTTCGTCCCACGGTTGAAACCGGATTTAAAGGTCGTAGCCGATGAAGTTCATGAAAGAAGATCAAAGGGCTCCAGTCTCGTCCTTGATTCGCGCGCGCCGGAGCGATATCGAGGTGAGGAAGAACCCTTCGACCCTATTGCCGGCCGCATCCCTGGAGCGGTAAACCGGTTCTGGCAGATGAATCTCGGCACAGACGGGTGTTTTAGGAGCCCTGACATCCTTAGATCGGAATTTGACACCTTGATCGGCGGTATTGCACCAACAGACACCATCGTCTATTGCGGTTCAGGCGTAACCGGATGCCATAACGTTCTCTCCATGGCCTATGCAGGAATCCAAGGCGTCAGATTATATGCAGGCTCCTGGTCCGAGTGGTCGAGCGATCCCAACAGGCCGATCGAAACAGGGCCTTATCCTGACTGAAATTCAACCGCGTAGAGACGCAGCATGCTGCGTCTCTACAACCACCAACGATGTGTTCCCCGATAAAAACCTCCCGCAGGTTTGAACCCTGCGGGAGGTTTTGAGAGTCCGTTGCTGGAAAGCGGCGGCCGACTCAGAGACCGCTCCCGCCACCCCCTCGAAATGACAGTGTGCAGGGACTTGTTATGCTAAACGGCTAGAACTACTCATTGAATAAACGTTCCAGTGCGATTAACGCCAGGTTCTGTGCCGCTTCCAGATCGTTGCCTTCATCCCCGCTGTTGACATCAATCTGTAAATATACGTCCCAAAGAAGAACATGAAGACCGTTCCACAATTCCCCACCACTGCCCCCCCAAAACGCCTCGTCCCCGATATCTGCAACCGGCTTTGTATACCTATCCGAGACATTCCGCCCTGCGTATAGGTGATCCACGGAATACCCATTCTGCCGTAGGAATGCCTCCATTCCCTCATCGAAGACGAGTACGAGGCGGACAACAGGGAGATCATCTTCATCCACTCCCTGGAAAGTGCAGATCATCTCACCGATAGGATTATCTGCCGCCTCGAAAGATGATTCGCCTAATTGAATACCCAGTTCATCCTCGATCTCGTCAGGCATAAGCAGAGAACATGGATCCCTTGGTGTTGTCGGTTCCTGTCTATCCGGGTTGATCTCGCCACGTTGAATAGCCCCAATTGAGGATGGACGTAAGACGGGCGGTGCGCTCCTGCCCAATCCTCTTACGAACAGGAAGGCGACAATGGCCGCTAGGAAGATAAATACCAGGGCAGGAAGCAGCCATCGTGGGATATCTTTCTCTCTCATTGGTTTCCTCTCATGACCCATCCCTGCAGTTTTCCAAAGAATTTTTTACCAATACATCATATCTCGATTTCAAGAACTCCGCTCCATTACCAAACTCTCAGATCCCCTTCTTTCCACTCGGGGGGAGGAATGCTCTACACAACCTAGCACCAACAGACGCTCGCTTTTAAAAGAGATTAACGCAAGCTCTTGTGGAGATAAATAATCGCACGCGGCTCAGACTCAAGAATAAAGGCCGTGCTCGAGAAGGTAATCTGAGACAGCAGGGGAGATTAAATATTGATAGGGATGTCCCTCATGAACACGACGGCGGATTTCTCTGCCAGAGATCATGATAGGTGGAACGCCCAGAAAAACCAGCTTGTCCCCCAACCCCGGGAGCTCCTCTTCCAATTGAGCCACTTCATATTCCACCGCGATGCGATTCATAACACTGATCAAATCACAGGAATCGACAAAACGCTGTGGCAAATGCCAATCAGGGAGATCACGCAGTGAATCCTCCCCCATCAAATATGCGAATTTCGCGTCAGGATGACGCATCCTCAACCACTCCATCGTCCCATGTGCATAGTGAGGGGGTGGTCTTTCGAGATCCGCAGGCGAGAATTCAAATGCAGGATCAGCATCGGTCACTAACTTGACCATCGCCACACGGTGGTCGACGGATGAGATGGACTGATTTTGTTTATGAGGTGGCTGCGCGGTGACAACCCAGAGGATTTTTTTTAGGCCAAGGGCGTAACGAGCTTCATCCGCCAGAATCAGATGAGCGAGATGGGGAGGGTCAAATGTACCTCCAAGCACACCGATTAAATCACCCATTCAAGCTCGTTTTCCCCGATGCGTACGGTATCTCCAGATTTGACGCCAGCTTCTTGCAGCGCAGCTTCAACACCAAGCCGCACAAGAAGCTGTTGGAACCTGCGTATTGCCTCATCATATTCCCAATACGTCATTGCTGCTGCCCGCTCAACCGCCTCTCCTGAAACTCGCCAGGCGCCATCCACTTCCCGTGTGATTTCAAAATCTCTAGCCTCAAGTTCTGGCCGGTAAACAGGCAGCTCTCCTTCGATTAACTCTGGAGCAGGAACCGTTTCCAATTCCTTGAGGGCAGCAAAAAGCAGCTCCCTCAGGCCATCCCGTGCGAGAGCAGATATCGTAAAAACCTGGTACTCTGCAGATTCAAATCTGCTCGTCAATTCATCAATGCGTGCCCTGACTTCTGGGAGATCAATCTTAGTAATCGCCACAATTTGAGGTTTCTCCCCCAGCATTGGGTCAAAATAGGCTAACTCCGCGTTTATTTGCGAGAAATCAGCTAGCGGGTCTGGAGATAAACCATCTATAAGATGGATTAGTACCTGCGTTCGCTGGATGTGACGCAGAAATTGAAATCCCAGACCCACTCCCTGATGAGCTCCTTCAATAAGCCCGGGGATATCAGCGAGGACAAGCACAGCGTCTACATCGAGCTTGGCGACACCTAGATTTGGAGAAAGCGTTGTAAATGGGTAGTCAGCGATCTTCGGCTTAGCATTCGTTACAGCTGCCAACAAAGTTGACTTCCCAGCGTTCGGCACACCGATAATCCCAACATCAGCAATCAATCTTAATTCCAGGTAAATCCAGTGTTTTTCCCCCGGAGCGCCTTTCTCCCCCACTCGAGGCGTCTGATTGCGTGACGTTGCGAAGCGTGCATTTCCGCGCCCCCCGCGACCGCCATGGTAAATAATGAGCTCCTGACCTGGCTCCACGAGATCGCCTAGAAGCGCATCCGTCTTGTCGTCGCGAACAATCGTGCCTGGCGGGACGAGAATCTGGACATCCTTGCCGCTTTTTCCAGTCCTATTGTTACCTCCCCCTGATTTGCCCTCTTGAGCGCGAAAGTGGCGCTTGCCCCGGAAGGCGGATAGAGTCGTCCGCTTTGGATCAACAATAAGAACCACATCCCCGCCCTTCCCACCATCGCCTCCATCAGGGCCTCCGCGGGGGACATATTTCTCCTTCCGGAAGTGAATAGCGCCATCGCCTCCCTTGCCTGAGGAGACCTGGATTCTCACTTCGTCAAGAAAATCGCCATGCTTCTGCACAAATACTTCTCCGCTTTCCTTGCCATTATACTCGTCAAGCATCCTCCGGAGCTGGGTTGATTAAATCCGCTTGATCAGCCATACATTTTTAAGTAGAACCCAGAGAATATAATCAAAGCAGCTCTTGATGGATTCAATACTTAATCATTTGTGATGAATGGTGGTAAATGTAGTATTTGTTTGCGCAACCCTCGTAGATATGTTAGATTCGGCAAACATTTCTACAGACATCACACGGAGCATAGCATGCCTGCAAACAAGGTTCCTGACATCGTCGTTGGTCGTCTTCCACTCTACCTGAGAGCTTTATCTCAAATGGCTGGTGAGGGGAAGGAGATAACATCCTCCCAAGAACTGGGTGGGCAGCTTGGCATCTCCTCAGCTCAGATCCGCAAAGATCTCTCACAATTTGGTGAATTCGGTAAGCAAGGTACCGGTTACAACATCAACTTTCTCTTTGATCAGCTGAAGCGCATCTTGAAAATTGAGCGCGTATGGGATGTCGTCCTCATTGGTGCTGGAGATCTAGGCAGTGCTGTTGCCAATTATGGAGGTTTCCTCGATCGAGGCTTTCGAATCGCGGACATATACGATAATGATCCGGAAAAGGTCGGTCAGCCAGTTGGTCAGTTTCTCATCCGCAGCACCGGTAATATGGTAGATGAGATTCGGACCCAGCAAATAAAAGTCGCAATGCTCGCCGTTCCTGCATCCGTAGCCCAACAAGTATCAGAGAAGCTAGTCGAAGCCGGCATAGAGGCCATAATGTGCTATGCGCCGATATCACTCTTCGTACCCGACAATGTTAGGGTGGAATATATAGATCCTCTCCTTCACCTGCAGCACATGACATATTACCTGCCTGAATAGCGAGATTGCAGCTGTACAGGTCCCACAGCGCACAATCATTTAAATACTCTCCTCCAATAATATGGAAAGGTGATATTTCCATGTACACCTTAGGTGTAGAAGTGTAGGTTTTACAACCCCTTTCATCCCCCGTCACCTGCTCGTCAAGACCTCAGTATCCCTCAGTTGAACGATCCAGGGTTTGACCAAACTCTTCTGTATCATGCGGTGTGCGGAGGCTCTGCTTCCGGTCGCAGGCGTATGTGTCGAGGGTGATTCAGCCCCCAACTATATTTTATACGCGTAGAGACGCAGCATGCTGCGTCTCTACTACCACCAACGATGCATTCCCAATAATACCCTCCACAAGTATAGAACCTGCGGGCGGTTACGGGAGGAGGTTGCTCGAAGGAAGCGGGCCGATCCAATAGGTCGGCCTCTGATTAATTAATGGTTTAGAACAGGGTAATGTAAACCGCTTAGCGCCCATACAATTTGGAGGAGAACCTTAAAATGAAAAGCGCCCGGTTACAGCGCATAACTATCGGCCTGGCGTCTGCGCGTTGCTCATACTTTTGGGAGAGTCCGCCTCAGGCGATCCAGCATGCCTAACCCCCGGTACGCTCCTCGGGCTATGCAGGCAACAGGTTCTTCCGCCCGATACGCGGGGACGCCCGTTTCTCGCGTGAGCCACTTATCAATCCCCCGCAGGAGTGAACCCCCACCACAAATCACCATTCCGCGATCGATGATATCGGAAGCAAGCTCCGGCGGGGTTTTCTCAAGAACATCTCGAATCGACATCACCATTAACTGGAGTGTTTCCTGTAGTGCCTCAACGATTTCACTCGTTGAGATCGTAACAGGACGGGGCAAGCCCGTGACTTGATCCTGACCCTGGATCTCGATTGTGCGGTCCTCATCCTGAGGAAGCGCAGCTCCGATCCGGATCTTCGCCTCTTCGGCAGTCCTAGGGCCGATAATCAAACCATACTTCTTGCGGACGTAGGTGCTGATCGCTTCATCAAGTTTTAACCCCCCGAGCCTGGTTGCGCCTTGGGCTACAATTCCGCTCATGGCGATCATAACCGCTTGAGTCACCCCTCCACCAAGATCGACGACCATATTCCCCGAGGGCGTAGTAATCGGCAAACCCACACCGATCGCTGCTGCGAGCGGCTCTTGTATGAGGTGAACATCACGGCTTCCAGCCTGAAGTGTAGCCTCATGGACTGCGCGCATCTCAACACTCGTAACCCCTAAGGGAACCGTGATCATCACACGCGGTTTGAAGAGCCGGCCGGGACCGGAAACCCGTTCAAGGAAGTAGCCTAACATGCGGTGAGTCACTTCAAAATCGGCGATAACTCCAGCTCGCAGAGGGCGTGAAACCTCGATACTTTCCGGGACGCGACCATCCATCTCGCGCGCCGAATGGCCGACATCGACGATCTTCAATTCATCAATGTCGATCGCCACAACCGTCGGCTCATGGAGAATGATCTCGTCGTTCTCACAAATCAAGGTATTGACTGTGCCGAGATCGATCCCTAAATCCTTACCAAATATGGACATGGATTAGGTTCCTTCATCATCTCGCGACCCCGCCCGGGGAGGCTGGGGGCGCTTCTTAAATCGTTTCACGGCATCAATACGCACGCGGGAGCGCCGCAGGGCAGCCTGGATGCGGAGATACTCATCGGTGTCGGGCGGAGGTCCTTCTTGTAAATACTTTTGTGCACGCTCTCTGGCTGCCTCTGCACGGCTTAGATCGATCTCATCTACACGTTCTCCAACATCGGCGAGAACTGTGATCACATCCGGTCGGACCTCGAGAATCCCACCGGCGATGGCAAATGCTTCTTCCTGACCTTGATGGCGAACGATTAGAATTCCAAATTCAAGCGTCGTGAGAAGCGGAGCGTGGTTTGGAAGAATACCCAGCTCACCCTCCGAGCCGGGAGCGATGACGATATCCGCTTCACCTTCGTAGAGGGAACGATCCTGAGTGACAATCTCGCATCGAATTGACATAAGGAGACGTTTCTTTTCCTGTTAGCTAGAACCGAGTTGTTCAGCTTTTTTCACAGCATCTTCGATGTTTCCAACCATGTGGAATGCCTGCTCTGGCAAGGTATCGTATTTACCATCGAGTATTTCACGGAAGCCGTCGACAGTTTCACGCAAGGGGACATAGCGGCCATCCTGCCCCGTAAATTGCTCGGCGACATGCATCGGCTGGGAGAAAAAGCGTTCTATCTTGCGGGCGCGGGAGACGACAATCTTATCCTCTTCGCTCAGCTCTTCGATACCCAAGATGGCGATGATGTCCTGCAGGTCCTTGTACCGCTGTAGGATTTGCTGTACTTCGCGGGCGACTGCGTAATGTTCCTCGCCGACAATTTGTGGATCGAGAATCCGTGAGGTGGACGCCAGCGGGTCAACTGCTGGATAGATCCCTTTCTCAACAATTGAGCGTTCGAGAGCGATGGTTGCATCAAGGTGGGTAAACGTCGCTACTGGAGCGGGATCGGAGTAATCATCTGCCGGGACATAGACGGCCTGCATTGAGGTTATCGAACCGGTATGAGTGGAGGTGATCCGCTCCTGGAGTTCGCCCATCTCAGTCGCCAGAGTAGGTTGATAACCTACAGCCGAGGGCATCCGTCCTAAGAGTGCGGATACCTCTGAGCCCGACATGCTGAAGCGGAAAATATTATCGATGAACAGAAGAACATCTCTTCCTTGATCGCGGAAATATTCGGCCATCGTTAGCGCCGTCAATCCCACTCGGAGTCTCACTCCGGGCGGTTCGTTCATCTGACCATATACCATGACTGTATCTGGGAGAACACCGGATTCGATCATCTCGCGGTACATCTGCGTTCCTTCTCGCGTCCGCTCACCAACACCAGCGAATACCGAGTTGCCCTGATGAACTGTCGCGATTGAACGGATCAACTCCTGGATGATGATCGTCTTTCCTACTCCAGCACCACCAAATATCCCTGTTTTTCCGCCGCGAGTGAACGGTGCGATTAAGTCAATCACTTTCAAGCCTGTTTCGAAGACATCCACCCGTGTGGATTGCTCTTCAAAAGAAGGCGCCGGTCGGTGAATAGGATAAGTATCTTCCGCATCGACCCGGCCGCGATTATCGATGGGTTTACCGAGGACATTGAACATCCGGCCGAGTGTCGCTTCTCCAACTGGCACCATTATCGGAGCACCTGTAGCGACCGCCGTCCGGCCGCGCTGTAAACCATCGGTCGAGTCCATGGCTACGGTGCGTACACTGTGATCACCCAAGTGTCGCTGAACCTCAAGGATTAACGTATCAGATCCTTCACGAGGCACTTCGATCGCCTCAAAAATACCCGGCATTTCACCTGCTGGAAATTCACAATCAACAACTCCCCCTTGGATTTCAACAACTCGCCCTTTCGCACCTGCCATCCTATCCTCCGTCTTCCCGTACTGCTCGCCAATTAACCACTTGTGAGCGCTTCAGCACCGCCGACAATGTCGAGCATATCGCTCGTGATCGCCTTCTGCCGCGCTTTGTTATATTCCAATCTCAGTGCCCCCGCGAGTTCAAAGGCATTGTCCGTCGCATTATGCATGGCGACCATCCGTGATGCGTGTTCGCTGGCAAGCGACTCCGTGATCGCCTGGTAGACTTGAAGTTCCGTAAGCCTGGGTACGATCATGTTAATCAACGCTTCTTGGCTGGGCTCGTAGATGTATGTGGCTTCGGGTCCCTCTTTTAATGTGTGATCTGTTTGAACGACTTCTTCGTTTCTGCCGATCCGAATCTCTTCGAAACTGACCGGAAGCAGCAGCTTCCTGCTCGGGATTTGACGTAGCAGGTTGACGAAGTCCGTATACACGAGATAAACCTGCTGAGCTTGACCACTCACAAATTCATCCATCGCCAAGCGACCGATAGCTGAAACATCGGCGAATGTGGGTTCGGCAGGGAGATCACTGAATTCCGCCATGACATCAAGACGCCGGCGGATCAATAAATCCCGGCCCTTTCGACCTACGGCAATATAGCTCACCGGAACTTCTGCTTCCCGGAAGGTCTCAAGCGTATATCGCACTACGTTCGTATTGTAGGCACCTGCCAAACCGCGGTCTCCGCTGACGAGAATGACCAGAATCTTCTTAACTTCAGGTGGAACAGCGAGGAATGGGTGAACTTGATCGCTGACCGGTTGATTCGAAAGATGGCGCAGCACCTGCCACGCTTTTTCGGCATAAGGGCGCGTTTCCCGAACCCTAGCCTCCGCTTTCCTCAATCGGCTTGCGCTGACGGCTTGCAGAGCCCGCGTGACCTGGGCGATATTATCAACGCTCCGAATGCGGAGCCGCATCTCTCGGGCTGAAGCCATTTCAGAACTCCCGCGAACTCAATCTAATCCAACCAGCTGCGGTTGAAAGTTTCGATAGCCTGGTGTAGCTTTTCCTCTGCCTTGTCAGTGATGATTTTGGCCTTGGCAATATCTTTTAGGATTTCCGAATGAGAAGTCTCGATATTACGCAATAATGCCGTCTCCCATGTGCTAATCTGATCGACCTGCACATCGTCAGCGTAGCCATTCGTGGCGGCAAATAGGACGACAATCTGTTCCTCCAATTCCATCGGCTTATACTGCGGCTGCTTTAAAATCTCCTGCAGCCGCTGCCCACGGCTGAGCTGAGCTTGAGTTGCAGAATCGAGATCTGAACCAAACTGTGCAAAGGCAGCCACTTCACGATAAGCTGCCATATCGAGGCGCAAACGCCCGGCAACCTGCTTCATCGCCTTCGTCTGCGCATCGCCGCCTACGCGTGAAACGGAAAGCCCCGCGTTGATCGCTGGTCTGATACCGGCATTGAAGAGGTCGCTCTCCAAATATATCTGCCCATCTGTGATTGAAATAACATTGGTTGGAACGTATGCTGAAACATCACCCAGCAACGTCTCAATGATTGGCAACGCGGTCAGAGAACCCCCGCTTCCAGCTACGATGGTCGCACGATATTTTGTGGAATCGTCCATCGCCTTGAGCGCCTCGTTAACTTCATGTTCCGCCAGCGGTCCACCGTATACTTTGCCATCGACTGCATTTTCTTCAGATGCTGCACCCTCAAATTCCTTGGGAACGATGACGAAATTGTCAGCGAGGCGTACCGCTCGCTCGAGAAGCCGACTGTGCAAGTAGAAGACATCACCGGGATAGGCCTCACGACCAGGTGGGCGTCTGAGCAGCAGAGAAACCTGGCGATAAGCCCAGGCGTGTTTACTGAGATCGTCATATACAACCAGCGCATCAAGCCCCCGCTGGGCAAACTCTTCACCGATCGCGCAACCTGCATAAGGGGCGAGGTATTGCAGAGCCGCGGGATCGTCCGCCGCTGCCACGACGACGATGGTATGGTCCATCGCTCCGAAGCTCTCCAACAATGCTACCGTTCGCGCCACTGCCGCACGTTTTTGGCCAATGGCGACATAGATACAGATGAGATCCTTACCCTTCTGATTGATAATCGTGTCGACTACGAGCGCTGTTTTCCCAGTCTGGCGGTCACCGATGATCAACTCCCGCTGCCCACGGCCAATAGGGATCATCGAATCAATCGCCTTAATCCCAGTCTGGACAGGCGTATCTACATCTTTACGCTCGACAACGCCCGGCGCGATTCGTTCTACCGGGCGGTAACCGTCATACTGGATAGGTCCTTGCCCATCAATTGGTTCACCTAACGCGTTTACAACTCGACCAATCAAGCCCTCGCCCACGGGTACGGATGCGATGCGCCCGGTTGTATAGACGAGCATGCCCTCATAAATCTCGGAGTAATCCCCCATGATGAGCACACCAACCGCATCACGCTCCAGGTTGAATGCGATACCCATAACCCCATTCGCAAATTGAATGAGCTCCTGAGCACGTACGTCGGATAAGCCAGATACGCGGGCGATACCATCGCCAGCTTCTAGGACTGCTCCGACATCCTTCAGCTCAACTTCTGGAGAGAAGGCATCGATTTGGCGCTGCAACTCGCTGGAAATATTTTTTACGAGATCCGTCATAGGACCTCCCTTGAGGGGTCTGAATTCGTGGATTTTGTCTTTTTAACCATCCGCGCCCACCTTCCCTGGTCGATCTGCGTTGATTAAAACACGCGGATTTACTATACCGTTACACTTCATTTGATCAGTTTTTTCCGATCTGCCAAGGAAAATAAGCAACGCGGGGAATAATACCTGAAGGCCTTTGTTTTGTCCAGCAATCCGCAGTCTGAGACATGAAATCGGCTCATTTACAGCATTTTTCAAGATCGGTTAATTGGCTTGAACAATAGACTTTGGTCTGCTCGATCGCCTCAAATCTTAACTCAAACGGGTATACCCCATCGCCCTCCGGTTTCGTAGAAGCGAGAAACCCTGATATCAATGAAGATAGAGCATTCGCTGTACATGGATCGTTCGCGAGGTTTTTCAAGAAACCGGTTTGTTGGGTTAAGGAGAGGAGAAGTACTGAAGCGCCAAGCGGACACGTTCTTCGAGGTCATCCTTGGCATCCTCGGGAATGGATTGGACTGCCGTTTGAGATTCGACAAGGCTGTACCCCAGACCAGTCAGCACCCCGAGCACTTCAGTATCGACATCACTGGGAACGCGGATATCAACAGCTGGAGCGGACAGGATGTCTTTAAGATGGAAGATGATCTTTTCCCCTGTCTTTTTGCCTATACCAGGGACCCTTGTCAAGATCTCGGGCTGATTATTCGCTACCGCGCTGCGAAGGACATCCGGAGAGAGATTCGACAACACGGATATCGCCAACTTAGGGCCGATTCCCGAGACTCCAAGCAGGACTTCAAAGAGCCCCCGCTCCTCTGCCGATTGAAAACCGTACAGACTCAGTTCATCTTCGCGAACACTCAGGTAGGTATGCAAGAAAAAGGGCTTGCCAACTTCCGGTCCAGCTGCGTGGACGCTCCCCGTAATGGCTATACGCAAGCCGATCCCCCCCACTTCCAGAGTAAGTTCGCCCTCCCCAATATGTAAAACAATTCCCCGAATGGACCTGATCATTCCACACCTTCTATTCGCCGCTCTAGACTAGAGACTTGGCAATGGCAAATAGCAACCGCCAGGGCATCTGCGGCGTCATCCGGTCGGGGAAGATCATCCATCTCCAACAAATTCTGGACCATCCGCTGAACCTGACCTTTCTCCGCCGCCCCGTAGCCTGTAACCGCTAGTTTGATATCTTGTGGGGAATACTCTTTGATGCTTAGACCCAGCTCAGCCAAAGCCAGTATCGCAACGCCGCGCGCCTGCCCAACACTGAGCGCTGTTTTTACGTTCTTCTGGAAAAAAAGGCGTTCTACAGCGGCTTCTTCAGGTCGATGCTGAGACAGTAAATCCTGTAAATCGCGATGGATTTTCAGCAATCGCTCGCTCATCGGTTGATTGGGCGACGTTTGGATTACGCCAAAGTCCACCAGATCCAATGTTCCCGATTCGGATTGCCGAATTAAGCCGTAGCCAGTTCTCGCAGTCCCCGGATCAATCCCGATGACAAGCATTTCTTATCTGTCGCCTGCAGCTTCAGGCGGTCTCTAGTATCGAGACTGCTTCTTCGGTTACTTCCAGGTTTGAATAGACATTCTGCACGTCATCGAGATCTTCTATCGCCTCGATAACACGCATTACTTTAACGGTTTGCTCTCCATCGATTCCTAACAAGGTGTTAGGCATCATTCTCAGCGAAGCTTCAGATGGTTTAATCCCGGTCTCATCAAACTGGTCATTAATCTTCTTGAACACCTCCAAGGGGGCGAAAATCTCAATCTCTTCCTCACCGATGACCACGTCATCTGCGCCCGCGTCAACCGCCAATTCGAAGACCGTATCTGGATCGGCATCCTCTATGGGGATGTAGAAGTATGCAGCGCGCCGAAATTGCCAGGATACAGCTCCTGCGTCGGCCAGATTCCCACCGGATTTGGTGAGCTCGTGCCGAAGATCTGCAACCGTCCGATTTCGATTATCGGTCACAACTTCAATCATCAGGGCGACGCCATGAGCTGCATAGCCTTCATACATGATTTGTTCGTAATTGACGCCATCCTTATCTTCACCAGTACCACGCTTAATAGCCCGCTCGATGTTTTCCTTGGGCATGTTATCGTTTTTAGCGCGATCGATCGCTAATCGCAGCGTGAAGTTGGTTTCTGGATCTCCACCACCTTCGCGAGCTGCTATTGTGATCTCGCGTGCTAAACGTGTAAAAATCGCCCCTCGCCTGGCATCAGTGACAGCTTTCTTGCGCTTAATCGTTGACCATTTTGAGTGTCCAGACATCGCTTTCTGCTCCCTCAATCGCTCAATGGTGTAGATTTTTTTGCCGGTGAAGGCGATAAATCATTATACCATCCTGGGCTTCCACTGCTTATGTCCCCAGCCTATGTAAATACCGGCGATGGGCAAAGTTTCACGCGCTAACAAGGAGCTTATCCAGTTTTCGCAAGGTGTCAACACTCTGCCCGCGATAGTGATTATTAGCGTAGACCAGCGTGAGTGGAGCGGCGGAATCGAGTTCTCGAATTCGAGGAATCCATTCCTTTAACTCCTGCTCAGAATATGTGTAATCGTAGCGCTCCCAGGCATGATCGTGCTTCCACCATTTACCGGCGTTACGACCATGGAAGCGAACATAGGCAACCTCACTCGTCGCCCGTACTACAGGCGGCATCAATCCTTTCAACCGGGGTTCGTCGACACAGCAGAATCCCAAATTCTGCTTCTCCAAACGCTCGAAGGTCTCATCCGATACCCAGGCGTGATCGCGGAATTCGACAACTACCGGCAGATCCTGGAAGCACTCACGCAATTGCTCCAGGTAAGTCCGATTCTCCGTTGAAGGATGAAAAGAATGAGGAAACTGAGCCAGAACGCAGGCAAGTTTTCCCGCTTCTGCCATTGGCTGGAAGGCTTCGACGAACGCCTCGTAAGCGGGATCCTCTCGCTCGTGGGTGATGCTGCGATGAGCTTTCACCGAAAATGCGAAACTGTCCGGCGTACGCCCCACCCAGCCCTTGACGGTTTTCAACGCCGGGATACGGTAATAGCTTACGTTCAGTTCAACCGTATCGAACTGCTGTGCGTAGAATTCCAACCAGGATCGCTTCGCCAAATCTTCTGGATATACACATCCAATCCAATCGTCATACGAAAAACCCGAAGTCCCTAACCGGATCATGTTCTCAAAACTCCTCGCAGCATAGCCCGCATTTTACGTTCCTTCAAAGCGAATAAACTATCTCTATCGATGCAATCTCACGCGCCGATTTCCTGTTCGAGATGAGGTAAAGAGCGCCAGCAAACCTACTATACACTTTTTTTTACCTGCGATGATCCCCTTCTCGTAAGATTTCCGGCCCTTTAGCGAGCTTATTCCCATGGGTGCAGCACTAATCGATGGTTGGATTGCTGTAGGGCTGAATAAGAATGCGTTATCCCAAATGATATGCCCTCTTAGCGGAGCCGGTTTCATAGGTAAGCCCACGCTCGACACGTAAAAGGGGCTGCCTAAGCCATTATCAGACAGCCCCATTGAGAGCATTCTCCTTGGGGAGAATTAACAAACCGGATTCGTGCAACTGTGTTGTTCGCTACTTCTTGCTTTTCTTTTTCTTGGGACCGCGGATGAACGCTTCCGTCTTTCTATGCGCTTCATCATCGCTATATTGCACCGGGGGCGTCTTCATGAAGTAAGAAGACGGCTCAAGGACCGGGCCAGCAAGACCTCGATCAAGCGCGATCTTGGCGCAGCGGACCGCGTCGATTACAACGCCGGCCGAATTTGGCGAATCCCAAACCTCCAGCTTGAGCTCCAGATTCAACGGGACATCGCCGAAAGTAGTGCCCTCCATTCGAACGTAGCACCATTTCCGATCTGTGAGCCAGGGCACGTAGTCGCTTGGTCCTACGTGGATATCCTCCGCAGGGAGTTCATAAGGCAGCTGACTCGTCACCGCGCCTGTCTTCGAGATCTTCTTCGATTCGAGTCGATCGCGCTCAAGCATATTGTAAAAATCCATATTCCCGCCAAAATTCAGCTGATAGGTATGATCCAGAACTACACCGCGGTCTACAAAAAGGGACGTCAGGACACGATGCGTAATCGTGGCGCCGACCTGACTTTTGATATCATCACCGATAATTGGAAGGCCGCGTTCTTCGAAGCGACACGCCCAATAATCTGAGCTGGCGATAAACACAGGAATGCAATTGATGAAGGCACATCCGGCATCAAGAATCTGCTCAACATACCATTTCGTCGCCATCTCTGAGCCTACGGGCAGGTAGCTCACGACAACATCCGTTTTCGTTTCTTTCAATATATTTAGGATATCGGCCGTCGGACCAGGGGCTTTCTCCACAACCTGGGAGAGGTATTTCCCGATGCCATCGTGCGTCATTCCCCGCTGAACCGTCACGCCCGTTTTCGGCACATCCGAGAACTTTACAGTGTTATTCGGGTGGGCGAAGATCGCCTCGCTCAAGTCCTTGCCGACTTTGCCGACGACAACGTCAAATGCCGCCGTGAACTCGATATCTCGAATGTGGTAGCCACCGAGATCGACGTGCATCAACCCCGGAATGCTGTCGTCCAATTTAGCGTCTTTGTAGTATTCGACGCCCTGAACCAGGGATGAAGCGCAGTTACCAACCCCGATGATCGCTACTTTGACCTTCTTGCTCGATGGCATTTCTTACGCCTCCATGAATACGTAATCACTATAACGATATGTAAATGGGAGAAAGGACTTGTTGTGTTTCTCCCATTCCCCCTGCTATGCTACAATCGTACCTTGCTCAAGGATAATCTATGTCTGAGCGTGTGGGTCAGATGAGTAAATCACAACGTCTTGAACGTTTGCTTGAGATCAGCCGCACTATGTCGGCGACCCTCGATCTCATTCAACTACTGGATATGATAATCGATGTTGCCTGCGAACTCACACAGAGTGAGGTCGCATCCATTCTCCTTTATGATGCAGGCGCCGGAGTATTGCGTTTTGAAGCCTCACCAGGCATGCACCGCGATGATTTGCGTGAAATTAGTATACCGCTAGATTCGAGCGTTGCAGGCTGGATCTTCACCAACTCGAAGCCAATGGTTATCCAGGACGCACACAGCGATCCTCGAGTTTACCGCCGTGTAGATGAGATACTCAATTATGAGACCCAATCCATTCTCGGTGTACCGCTCTCCGTGAAAACCGAAACGATCGGTGTGTTGGAGGCGGTAAACAAATTAGATAATGCTGATTATACCGAAGACGATCTGGAAGTATTAGAGACGCTTGCAGCACAAGCTGCAATCGCAATTGAGAACGTGCGCTTGCTCGCCAGCATCCAGGAAACGAACGAAGAATTGAAGCGGCTCGACCGTATGAAGTCCGATTTCATCGCCATCGCCTCTCATGAACTCCGCACCCCACTGGGGTTGATCCTCGGACATGCGACATTCTTACAGGAATTCATCCCCCCTGACCACCAGGAGCAGATGGAGGTCATCATCCGCAGCGCGATGCGACTCAAGGCGATCATCGAAGATATGTCTGCCATTGCCCACAATGAGCAGGGACAATCTCGCGTTCGCAGAAAACCATTTTCGGTTAGCCGGCTGGTTGAAGAAACGTTTAATCAATTCCGCGATTCTGCAAAAGAGAAACAGATCGAAATTGGTTTCGACATCCCCGAAAATGAAGCGTTAATCATGGACGGCGATCAAGAGAAAATAGAGGTCGCGCTTTCAAATCTGGTAGATAATGCACTCAACTACACCAATGCCGGTGGACAGATCGGGATAAAAGCTGAGGGCGACGACGAGATGATTAAAGTCTTTGTTGTCGATACTGGAATCGGCATTCCTGAGAATGAGGTCGAACGTGTTTTTGATCGCTTCTATCAGGTCGAATCTCATCTAACCCGGAAACACGGCGGCATGGGATTAGGACTATCGATCGCCAAGGCGATGGTCGAGATGCACAACGGTCAGATCTGGTGCGAAAGCAAGGAAGGAACCGGAAGCCTGTTCTGCTTCATGGTCCCCGCCAATCAGGAAAAAGCTCAGAAAGCCGCGAGCGTTTTTCGCGGCGGTTAGACACTCCTCTTCGCAGTAAGATCCAACACTCACTTATAAGGTGTGAATTAGTCCGGTTCTGGCAACTATACTTTCCGTTATTGGAGTGCGGAAGCTCTGCCTCCAATCGCAGACGCATCCTGCGGCTTGAGATTTGCGCGAGTGAACGAATAGAAAGTCCAATGAAGATGTTATGAATCGCTTTTCTTTTCTTCCCCCCTATTGTCCCTCCAGGGGGACGTGGTGGCACCCCACTCCCTTCAACCTCTGTGTAGAGACGCAGCATGCTGCGTCTCTACACATCCCGCTGTTTTTTTTCGTGTGGGAGATTGAGAATCTGTGGGTTTCATGAGAACAGTTGTCGCAAAGAGCAAGCCGTCAGCTTACCTCTTCAGGTCTTGAAAACGAACAAAGGACGGACCGACGCACGGGTCGGCCTCTACGATTTAATGTAGCGGGGCTAGGTAGCGCAAATCCGTTTTGTCACCCACCTCACCATTCTTACAGTTTCTTATCTAAGATTGCTGTAAGGCCGCTGTAAGGCGATGAAGTGTAATATTTACTATAGATAACCGTTATAAATAATAGGCACGTATACAGATCGTTTAAATCACGTGAATTAATAACGAGGCAGGAGACTTGAATGGCACCACAATCACTCACAACAATCGAAGAAGCAATGGAGTTCGCCTCCGAAGCCATCTCACGCGGAGAAATCCAAGTCGGAAAAGAAGCCCTAAGCTGGGTCCTTCAGCAATCACCTTCCCATCCAACCGCCTGGATGTGGATGGCGTGCTGCGTTACGGATGAATCCCAGAAGCAGGATTGCTACCGCCGAATACCAAGCTGACGGGTCGAATAACCTATCACGAATAGTCGACTCAACACTTCATTCATCTGCCACTCTTCTTAACCAAACCACCCCAGAGTTTCCTGGGGTGAATTACTTTAATTTTATAGGCACCCAAACCCATCAGACCCTCACGAAAACTATGCGGAGCCCACCTCGCGTTGACCCTTAGGTGGTGTTAACGGTATACTCACGGTTCAGCGGGGCGTAGCGCAGCCCGGTAGCGCGCACGGTTCGGGTCCGTGAGGTCGCCGGTTCAAATCCGGCCGCCCCGACTGTAGACCTCAAGGATAGCTGATTTGGGTAACCTTGAGGTCCACGGTAAGGTGATTTCCCAATCCTCGGTTGAACCGTAGTCCACACGGTTTAAATCCGTGGGGCCAACAATTTGAGATACCAAGGGGAATTCGCGAATATCCGGAACCATAGTCCTCACGGTTTCTC
>CBDTTY010000017.1:0-24355 GCA_965363875.1 uncultured Anaerolineales bacterium | reverse complement strand
GCTCGGGATGATAAGTCCCCCACAGTCCCCCCATTGAGGGGAAAATAGGAGGGAAGAAAAGAGATTCATCACCTCTGCAATGGCCTGTCTATGCCTTCATACGCGCAAACTTCAAGGCGCAAGCTGCGCCTGTGATCGGAAGCAAAGTAGAGACGCAGCATGCTGCGTCTCTACATAGGGGGCATTTGCCCGGTCGGTTGAGGGCAAGCATTACCCTATCGGGCTCCTGCTATTTGTAAGCTTCCTCACCTAAATTTTATGCGGCGGCAGGAGACAGCTCCGTGATTCGAGTGACGATTGACCTGACAGAGACATCCAATGTTAATTCATCTTTTCACAAGCGTCAGAGGTGACCCGATTTTACTAACTTGCGGGGATTTTCTACTTATGAGGAATACAAACTAAGATTTTGGGAGCGCGATTAGTATCGCTTCTTCCAGCTCCTCGAGCGTCACGGGTTTAAAAACAAAGGCGTTCGCGCCGATCCGCATGGCTTCATCGACCTGGATGTCGGTTGTCTCAGACGAGAGCATAACCACCGGAATCTCTTTTAAATCATCGCGCATACGCAGGAACTCTAAAAAATCGATTCCGCTGACCTCCGGCATATTGATGTCTAACACAATTAGATCCGGCCGGTCACCCGCAAGAAGCCGCTTAGCTGCACTGCGTGCATTGCGGAAAATCTCAACTGTAGAATCGAGAAGCTGCAACATCAGCTTTACGGCATGGCTCATCTCATCGTCGTCGTCCACTATCCAGACTGCCCGCATTCTTTCCTCCATTAGCCTGTCAGCGCCTCTTGAATCTGCTCCGCTGTCTTTGATGTGATCCCGGAGATGCCCGCTAACTCTTCAAGGCTCGCTTGCCGAATCCCATCGAGGTCACCAAAGGTCTTAATTAATGCCTTCCGGCGTGCCGGACCGACACCATTGATACTGTCGAGCTTAGAAGCCAGCCCTCCGCGTCTGCGTTGAGTCCGATGCTGCCGTAGGGCGAAACGATGGGCTTCATCTCTAATCCGCTGAACAAGGTACAAACCTTGTGATCGTCGCGGTAGGATGACGGGGTCGGCTCGATTAGGAAGGTAGAGCTCCTCGTGCCCTTTTGCCAATCCAACAACCGGCACGCGCTCTTTCAGATTGTGTTCCTCCAGGATCTTGCAAGCCCTGCTGAGCTGCCCCTTACCGCCATCGACGATTAGAAGATCCGGCAGCAAACCAAAACTCTTTTCCAGTTTACCGCCCGGTTTCCCAGCCTCCTCGTTCGCAATCTGCCAACGCCTGAAGCGTCGCCCTAGGATTTCCTCCATACTGGCGAAATCGTCCTGACCCTGGACATTCTTAATCGTGAATTTCCGGTAGAGTTTCTTGCTGGGCGCTCCCTGCTCGAATACAACCATCGAACCCGCTGCTGCTGTCCCTTGTAGGTTGGATATATCGTAGCACTCAATGCGATTTGGTGGAGCTTGGAGAGCCAGTGCCTCCTGGAGCTCGCTCAACGCCTGTACGTGTTTGCTGCGGTCCGCCTCCCATTTTGCCTTTAGAGAGGCCAGGGTCTCCGCCGCGTTTTCCGCCACCAATGCCACCAAATCTCTCTTCGCGCCACGACGCGGCACCTTCAAGTAGACCTTTGCCCCACCGCGCCGATCGTTGAGCCAGGTTTCGATGATGCGTGCTTCCTCTATCTCAATGGGCAGGAGAATTCGCGGCGGGATATGAGTCGCCTCAGTATAGAACTGTTTTACAAAAGCCTCCACTAATTCTTGGTCATGAGCCTCACGTGTACCATCAAGCACGAAATACTCTGTTCCGATGAGTTTACCCCCGCGAACAAAAAATATCTGAATGCATGCATCGCGCTCGTCTCGAGCGAAGGCGATGACATCCGTATCAAGCTTATCCTGCGTGACAACTTTCTGTCCCTCGACGACCTTCTCGATGGCGATCAACTGATCGCGTATGGTTCCAGCTTTCTCATATTCCAGCGCTTCCGATGCTCTCTCCATCTCCAGCTCAAGCCGGCTCACAATCGGATCCGTGCGCCCTTGAAGGAATCGCCCGAGGTCATTGATCATCGCTCGATAACCCACAGTGTCAATCTTCCCAATGCAAGGCGCCAAGCAGAGCTTAATATCGTTATAAAGGCATGCACGTTGGTCTTCGCCTGTGATCACGCGATCGCAGGTGAGATAAGGGAAGATCTTGCGTAACACATCAAGAGTCTGATGGACAGCCCAGACGCTTGTATATGGACCATAATAACGCGCCCCATCGCTTACTACCCGACGTGTAACTGCGACCTTCGGGAAAGGGTCCTTCCAGAAGATTTTGATGTACGGATATCTTTTATCATCCTTAAGGCGGATGTTGTACTTCGGTTGATAACGCTTAATGAGGTTCATCTCCAGAATTAGCGCCTCGAGATCTGAGCTGACAACGATCCATTCAATATCATCGATCTTCAAGACCATCTCAGCCGTTTTGCGGCTGTGGTTGGCGGCTTTGTGAAAATAGGATCGAACCCGGCTGCGCAGATTGACTGCTTTTCCAACATAAATAACCCGGCTCTCCTTGTCCTTCATCAGGTAGCAACCGGGTTTGCTGGGGATTCCCTGTAAGATGGGTTTGAGACGATCAGATGCAGCCATACTGAGTCGATTCTAGCATATCTGGCTCACTCACAACTTACGGCAAGCCTTCACATTATCGAGATTTTCAAGAAATAGGCTTTCCAAACGTTACGCTTTGAATATTCCCATTGCGTCCTGGGAGACAGTATAATCGCGGGACTATGCTAAAAATCAACCACCGCCTGCCGGTCTACCTGATTCTATCAGCCGCACTTTCTGGGTGCTTAACTACTAATCCCACGACGACTCCCGGTCCACCGACGACGATTCCAAGTTCCCCGGTGCCTACAGCATCGGCAACTGAGGTACCACAACCAGCGCCTCGCAGTCTGACACTCTGGGTCGCTCCGCCGTTCGCGCCGGATTCAGAATATCCCGCCGGCGCATTGCTCACGGAGCGTTTGCGAGCTTTTGAGCAGCTTCATCCCGGGTTGAGCATCCAGGTGCGGGTAAAAAGCATTGATGGCCCCTCGGGGCTCTTAGAGACGCTCGTCGCTGCGAATGTCGCCGCGCCTGCACTCCTTCCGGATGCGATTACATTCAGCACTTCGAACCTAGAGGATGCAGTTTCCAAGGACCTGATTATCGGGTTAGATGGTGTTCTCCCGGTTCCTGAAGCCCCGGATTGGTATGAGTTTAGTCTACCGGCCGCACGCGTATCGGGGAATTTCTTTGGACTTCCAATCGCCAGTGAAGTAGATATCCTCGCATACCGTAGTGATCTCTACACCTCGCCTCCCAGAAGTTGGGATGATCTACTCGGTGAACCGCGCAGTTTCCTCTTTCCTGCTGGTGATCCGCTGGCAACCTTCACATTGGCACAGTATCTCTCCCTGGATGGCTATCTCCTCAATTCCGACGAAGATCCAGCCCTAAACCCCGCTGTGTTATCCGAAGTATTAACATTCTATAACGCAGCCCTTGCCGCTCAAATTCTCCCTTATTCCGTAAGGCAAATCACCACTGCGGACCAATCCTGGTCTGTGCTGCAAGATAATGGCGCGGCCAGCGCGGTGTCTCCTTTAAACTTCTATATGTTAGAGCATGATCCGGAGAAGTTCTCCGCCGTACCTCTTCCAACCCAGGATGGCCAAGGCGTAAGTCTCGCCTCAACATGGTCTTGGGCAATCGTCACCCAGGATGCCGAGCGGGTACCAATTGTCGCCGAGTTGCTTGCCTGGCTTAGCGCACCTGATTTCCTCGGACTGTGGACTCACTCACTGGGGATGCTTCCACCCACAAGCGCCTCTTTAGCAGCGTGGCCGGAAGGGGACGATGCCGCCCTAGCCAGCAGCCTTGTCACCGTAACGCAACCAATGCCGCATTCATCGCTTCGCCTCACGATAGGACCAGTTCTTTATGATGCTGTCGAAGCCGTCATCGGCGGAGGAGAAGCTCCAACGACCGCAGCCCAAGCCGCGGCGGAAGCGCTCGCCAATCCGTAATTTCACGGCCATTGATGGAGATCTCGTTCAGGCTATGATAGAGCTCCCTCGATTTGATGATCACAAGAAACACCTACAACTAATTTCTCTCCAAGCACTCGAGGCTGCCGATGCTCATCGAGCTGTTCGAGAGCATCTACATCTTTCCAGTGAAGGTATCGAGGCAGGGACACACACCCTTGGGCTGAAACCCGGGGCACGAATACACCTGGTCGCGTTTGGAAAAGCGGCACCGGCGATGACGAGAGCCGCGGTTGAAATCCTTCAGGATCTAATCGTTGCCGGCGTCATCGCGGCGCCACACCATATCGATGATCTACCACCTTCACTTCAAATTTACCGTGCCGGTCATCCACTGCCGGATGCTGGCAGCCTCGCCGCGGGGCGCGCTGCCGAGCTGCTCCTTGAAAGTGCCACCGCTGACGATCTTCTGCTTGCGCTCGTCTCCGGTGGTGGGTCGGCAATGCTCGAATTGCCGCTTCCGGGCATCGAACTCGAGGACCTCCGTCTCCTAAACACACTTCTCATCCAATCCGGGCTTCCAATCCACAAGATTAACACCATACGCAGAGCGCTTTCTCGAATAAAAAATGGCGGTTTGGCGCGGCTAGCCGCTCCTGCGCGCGTATTATCCCTTATCCTTTCAGATGTCGTCGGCGACCGTCTTTCGGCCATAGCATCGGGGCCCACAGTCCTGAAACGGGCCTCACGAGCTGAGGCGCGCAACATACTTCAGGAGAGCGGGCTATGGGCAGAAACCTGTACCTCAATCCGTATCGCCCTTGATCGGCCCGACCCTCCGTTGGAGAGGGCACGACATCCAATGAATATATTGATCGGAAACAACTCACGCGTCGTTCACGCTGCCGGACAACAGGCGAATGCCCTCGGCTTTTCTGTCAAGGCCGTTACAACAAAAATGCAGGGCGAGGCCCGCGAAGTCGGTGGGCGTTTCGGCCTGCAGCTAAAGAACCTTCGCGAGCGCGGGGCTATCGAAAAACCCACCTGTCTAGTAATGGGCGGCGAAACCACAGTTACGGTACGGGGCCAAGGACTTGGTGGACGCAATCAAGAATTGGCGCTCGCCGCGGCCATCGCCCTTGCAGACACACAGCATGTAGCCGTCATGAGCTTCGCTACGGATGGGGTTGACGGTCCCACAGATGCAGCAGGCGCAATCATCAGCGGGGATACAGCGGCGAGAGCAAGATCGCTTGGTTTCGTGCCACAGGAAGCGCTCCAAGAGAATGACGCTTACCCTGTTCTAAAAGCTGCGGGTGCTCTCCTTCACACCGGTCCGACCGGCACAAACCTCAACGACCTGGTTGTCGGCCTTATCTATTGAGCTAACCCCACATCTCCGACATTCACCTCGTTTGACCCCTCAATAAGCGCCTGATACAATCCCGCCGCGACTTACATCTTGCCCAGGAGGATTCATGCCCATCCACTTTGGAACAGACGGATGGCGGGGAGTGATCTCCGACACATTTACCTTTCACAACTTGCGCCGAATAACTCAAGCAATCGCTGATGCCGTCGCTTCGGAGGAGTGGCTCAACGGAGTAACGAGCGGACCGAAACCAGATTCGAAACGCATGGTGGTCGGCTTCGATACTCGTTTCCTCTCCGACCGCTACGCGGCTGAAGCGGCGCGGGTGCTCGCAGCTAATGGATACAAGGTGTATCTCACGACGGCTGATGTGCCCACTCCGTCGGTCTCATACACAGTGAGACACCTGGGGGCAATCGCGGGAATAATGATCACCGCCTCGCATAATGCCCCTCGCTACAATGGTGTGAAACTAAAGGCCGCTCAGGGCTACTCGGCTGCCAGAGAGCAATGCCGGGGAGTGGAGGTTTACCTCAGCGACAACGAGTCTCGAGGTCGGGGACCGAATTTAATGGATTTCGAGCAAGCTCGCAACGAAGGCCTGATCGAACGAATAAACCCCACCCCGGCCTATTATGACCACCTGAGACAACTCATCGACTTCGATAAAATCGCAGATAATCCGCAGCACATCGTCGTTGATTCGATGTTCGGATCCGGTAGAGGGCAAATACGCGGCATACTGCAAGGCACAGGTTGTGAGGTATTCGAGGTTCGCGGAGAGATGAACCCCGGTTTCGGCGGCATTCATCCTGAACCTATTGGGCACTACCTCGGCGCGCTTGCCGGCGCAATCGCCGCCGGCCATGGCCAACTCGGCCTGGCTACGGACGGCGATGCCGACCGTCTCGGCGCCATGGATGGTCGTGGACAATTCGTCGATCCACATCGCATCATGGCTCTTGCACTCAAATATCTTTTCGAGAAACGTGGTTTCCGCGGGAAAGTCGTAAAAACAGTGTCAACCACTCAGATGATTAACCGCCTGGCTGAGAAATATGGACTCGAGGTAATAGAGACACCTGTCGGATTCAATTACATTGCCGAGTGGATGCTGCAAGATGATGTTCTCATTGGCGGCGAAGAGTCAGGGGGAATCTCCTTCAAAGGACACATTCCAGAGGGGGACGGTATCCTCATGGGGCTTTTGCTCACGGAAATAGTCGCGGAAAGCGGCGTCCCGCTGGATGAGATGGTCGCTGATTTGCTCGCCGAGGTTGGACCAGCTCATTATAAGCGTGTTGATCTGCGTCTTGCCCGTCCGATTGTGAAGGAGCAAATGGTTAAACAACTCGCCGAAGACGCGCCGTCATCCATCGGTGGTGTTGAAATCTCCTCGGTAAACACGATGGATGGTGTGAAGTACCTCTTGGCCGACGATTCATGGCTCCTTATCCGACCGTCTGGAACCGAGCCGGTATTGCGAGTGTACGCTGAAGCTCGTGAGCACGAACAGGTCAGTCGGCTTCTCGAATTTGGTCAATCTGTAGCTGAAGGGGCTTAAAAGGTGAGTTTCAAACCCCTGGCAATGACACCAGGGGGCGTCTTAAATATCACACGTTCTCTGTAATTTCGCCTTGAGAATCCAGGGGCTCGAAAGGAAGCGAGATCCAGAAAGTGCTCCCTTTCCCGAATTCACTTTCAACACCAACCTCGCCACCGTGGACTCCGATGATTCCCTTACATATTGCCAGGCCGGATCCAGACCCCTGCTGCTCACGTTTGGCGCGGTCGATCTGGTAGAACACATCGAACAAGCCGCCCAGGTCTTCTTCCTTTATCCCTTGCCCTTGATCCTGGACACGCAGTACTAACCGATCTCCCTCAGCTTCCGCTGAAAACCGGACCCATTCACTTTCATCCCTTGAGAACTTAATTGCATTATCGAGCAAACGCCCAATCGCATCCGAGAGATATGCCTCATCTGCTACAAGCGGTGGGAGATCCTCCGGGACATCCGTAATCAGAGTTAACCCTCGTTCTTCTGCAGTCGGCTGGAAGGGCTTTACAATCACGCGCAACCAAAGATCTGTCTCTTCAATTCGCCGCCTCCGGTAACGATAAGCATCCTCCGCCTCGCCAGTTTCGATCTCCACTAAGATGAGGAAATCATCAACGAGGCTGTTCAACCGCAAGGCTCCGCGGCGAATGCCTTGCATAAAATCCTGGAAATCTTCTCCTTCGACTTTCTGCCCTTCGAGCTCGATCAAATCGGAATAATTGATGATGTACGTCAGAGGCGTTCGGAATTCATGGCTCAGTGTAAGCAGAATCTTACTCTTTAGGTCGGAAACTTCCTCATCTCGCTGCTTACGGAGGCCCTCCCACCGACTAAGCTTCGCTCTTACGCCGACCAATAAATCCTCATCGTCAAACGGTTTGGTGATGTAATCATCGACGCCAATTTCTTTGCCGCGGCGAATGTCTGCTTTTTCTCCACGAGCGGTGAGAAAGATAAATGGAATTGCGCTAAGCTCGGGCTGTTCACTCACCTTTTCATGGAATTGATACCCATCCATCTCCGGCATCATGATGTCTGAAACGATCAAGTCTGGGCGTTGATTTTCCAGAACATCAAGCGCTTCTCGTCCGTTCATGGCGGTGAGTACCTTATACTCGGTTAGTTCCAAAAGTTCTCGAATCCCTTCAAGCAGCGCCAGATCATCTTCGACGACCAGGATTAGTGGTTTGGTCATGGTTATCCTTGTTCCTTGTTTAACAGAGGCAGCCAGACAGTAAAAACGCTTCCAAGTCCAACCTCGCTCTCAACCTCAACGAGGCCGCCATGTAGAATCGCGATCTCCCGCACAATCGCAAGGCCCAAGCCGCTTCCAGGTATCTTGTGTTCCCGTGCCATAGTACCACGATAAAAACGATCAAATAAAAATGGCAGGTCTTCCTCTGAGATCCCGACTCCATTATCGCGGACTTCTATGCACGTGTAAACAATTCCATCTTTTTCTTCTTTGCCGCTGATACGCAGGGAGATTGTCCCACCAGCATCGGTGTATGTTGCTGCATTCGCGACTAAATTGGTGAAAAGGCGAATCAACTGGTGGGGGTTCCCCAAAACCCTCAGTTCACCTTCCGGTTCACGAGTGATGTGTATGCCCTTCTCCTCACAAGTCGGGTGGTGACGCTCGACAACTTGGTCAAGGATAGCTGTGATCTCTACGTTCTCTATCTCGATTTCTTTCTGGGATTCCAAACGCGCGAGGTCCAACAACTCCTCGATCATGCTCGTGAGACGGTCCGTCTCCTGATTAAGCACGCCCAGATACCTCTCTTGATTGCCTTGTTTGGATCTCTGGAGCAGCG
Source organism: uncultured Anaerolineales bacterium (assembly GCA_965363875.1). Taxonomy (GTDB): domain Bacteria; phylum Chloroflexota; class Anaerolineae; order Anaerolineales; family E44-bin32; genus E44-bin32. Next base: position 15,567 of record CBDTTY010000017.1, on the reverse strand, counting down.
AAAGGTATACCTTGATATTCGCAAGAGGGGTTCGTAATTCATGCGAGACTGTTGCCACAAATTTGCTCTTTAACCTATCTAATTCCTGTAAACGCGTGATATCCCGCAGGACAATCACCGTGCCCATTGAGCTTCCATCCAGTTCGACCGGTGAGGCGAGAGCTTGAAATGATGTCTCGCCGATATCGAATGATTCTTGGACCCTACTCTCTGCTCCATGCAGACGAGAGATCTGTGTTAGCACCCCCTCACTCCGCTCGCCCGCCATCAGGAGCTGCGCCTGTGGGTTTGCCAAAACCAGATTCCCGTCAAGATCGAAGACGAGCACAGCGTCGGCAACGGAACTTAGGATCGCCTCCGTCTGTTCCTTTTGTGATTGCAGCTCGGCGGTGCGGTTCGCGACTCGCTCTTCTAATACAACGGTATGGTCATGGATCTCGCCGAAGAGGCGGGCGTTGATTATCGAAATCGTTATCAGGGATGTCAGAACTTGAAGCATCTCCAAATCCTCCTCCCCAAGTTGTCCAACTTCTTCCTTATCGACAATCATTACACCGAGGACCTCCCCGGCAATTGAGAGAGGCAAAATCATTTCGCAGCCTGTATTGGGAAGTTCGGTGTGGTGTTGAAACCGCGGCTCTTTACTTACATCAGAAATCAAAAGCGGCCTATCGCTTTTAAGCGCCTCTTGCGCAAATCCCGCCGCGTTTAAGTCTAGCGGCTCAACCTGACTCACGGGAACTCCTTCGGGGCCGCGCAAGTATGCACACGGGACCAATTTGCCCTCCTCGGAGAGCAGAATCCCTACGGCATAGTAATTAAATACTCTCAGGGTACCCGCTGCCACTTCGTGAGCCAGTTGTTTAATATCCAGAATCGCTACCGCACTGCGGCCGATCTCATACATTAAGCGCATCTTTTCAGCACGAGCAGAGGAACTGCGTAAAAGGCGAGCGTTCTGTAATGCCACCCCCAGTTGCCGGGCAAAACCAAGCACAATTCTTAGATGGTGCTCCTGAAAGAATCCCTGCTCCCTGCTGCCTAAAGCAATGGCTCCGATAATTTCGGACCTCCACAGAATCGGCACACCTAACCAAGATCTGATGTCGACAGGGAAACGTTCAAAGCCGATTCGCAGCGGATCTTCAACTGCGCGCAGAAGTATAGGACGGGCGTCGTAAACCACCTGCCCCAAAGCCGAGCGATCAGGAGGGGTGACTCGCTCACCCACCTGAAGCGCTCCTTCCGCGGAGAGGAAACCTCTTACCTGGCGCACAATCATTTCCCCTTCTTCCCTGAGCATTACACATGCGGAATCGAAGGGAACCACCGTCTTTAGTAAATCAAGGACTTGGTCCTGGATGGTCTCAAAATCGAGCGTCGAGCTGAGCGCATAAACGACTTGCTGCAAAACCCCCATAACGCGCGCATCACGCCGTAAGCGATCCAGTGATTCCACTCGCATGAGAAGCATACTTAACCCGTTTGCGAAGATTTGAACCGCTTTTTGGGCCTGGAGGGAAAGGGTTGCAGCGACCATCAATATCCCCCGCGGCTGCTCTTCACTCAGGATCGGCAGCATAAACAACGCATCCAGACGCAGCCTTTCGATCAAACCATCGATCTCTGCTGCTGTCGCCCAAGGAAAAATCGAGCGGATAATCTCCACAGGATGATCTGAATAATGTGATGACTGGCCGAGAAGTACCTCGCGCAAGGGTTGCGAGACACGTGCGGGGTCCGGTGCAAGTCTTCCGGCTTTTCCCGCAAGCGCATCAATTTCTTGGTGAATGTCTTTCGAGTAACTTGAACCGTGTAAAACCCAATGCCCATCCACAGAATCGATGCTTATATACATCGAGTCCAAACCTATCCCACTAAGGAGTTCGATCGCATGTTCTGTAATCGTTCGCCGGGCATCTCCTCTGTATTGGTCAAAATTACCCCGCTCAAGTTCATCCGTTATATTTGAGATCAAACCTGGGCGTAGATAGCCCGGAAGATCTTCGAGAAAGCGGACAATGTCCGCTGTTGATTTTATAAAGTGCCGGGAAGAATACCTATCGCCTTCGGGAGGCTGCTCCGCGAACAGGAATAGCTCAGGCCGCTCAGGGATTTCCTGGTATACAAGCAGTACCTGTAGGAGTGTGGGAATATCAATGGGCAAACCGAGGACTAATGTATCGAAGGAGCGTTCGTGTAGGGCTTGCATACAACTGTCGGCGCTCGCCCTTATCACAGCAACACACCCTTCGCGAGATTCTTGAAGTGCCTTGCGGAAAAGGCGCCGGCCTTCCGGATCTGGGTCGTAAACCAGCAGCCGGACTTTCATCCGTGATCTCCATCCCTAACTAGGTGACAAATGCGATCGGAATGTTAAGCTGACCTCGGGGTTGTAAGCAACTTATAACCGCGGCCCCGTCGCGTGATTAGATAAATTGGGTTAGTGGGATTGGGTTCGATCTTCCCTCGCAGGCGGCTGATCAGTTTCTCAACACGAGCGTCATCGACGCTCCCGAGGTATTCCTCCCCCCATACCGTGGTCACGATTTGGAACTTATCTGTCAGCTTATCCCGCCTCTCATATAGGAGATCCAACAATCGATACTCCAAATCCGTGAGAACTGGGATCCGAACACCATCAACCCATACATCGCCGGAATCGGTGTCGAGAAATACCCCCCGCACCTCAACATCATGCCCTCGACTCTTCCTGGCGATAAAATCAGCGAAGATCGGCGAGAATGGCTGATTGGCGACGAGCATGCCCAAGGAGGTCAAATGGCGTATTTGCTGCTGGGGCAAACCAGCGTTAGGTTCGAGCACAAGTGAGGATAAGCCAGCTCGCTCGTCTCCATTGAGCTGATACCACAGTTTCATGCACTCGGCACGCGGTTGGGGTTCTAGCCGAACATAAGCCGCGAGATCCCCTTCCCAATCCTTTGGGAGATGAGCAAAAGCTTGAGACACCGCCACCAGCATCCCCGGGTGTCCGCCCGCCAGCTCAAATACCTTATCCTTAACTTCTTTCTTCAGATCGGGGAGATTTAGACCGGCTAATAGAGCGCTAGATTCGGCAATACTAAGCAGCGGCATATTATATGTAAAACGTGAAAAGAGTTCAGCGAATTCATCCTCAACCGCGTCACCGCGCAATCCTGGTAACCGGCGCCGCGTGGCCGTCGCAAAAACAAGACGATCGCGGAAGCGATCCCGAAGTGCTCGCAAGTTCAGGAGCGCCCGATTATCTAAAGCGGTGTAAATCTCGTCGAACTCGTCAAAAAGCAGGCATAAATTTTGACCTATCTCCTTGCCCAGTTCCGAAAGCGCCAGGTTGAAAGAGAGGGATGCTGTGAAACTTGTATCCGCCTCTGTAATTGTCTGATGGTAACCCTGCAGATTTGTTGATAAGGAATTTGGAACCTCATCAGAAAGGCGCTCCAGCGTTGACCGCAGCACAACCTCGTAAAATGCCTGGCCCGAAATCGCTACGGCCCGGTTGCAGTCTATATAAATAAGGAAGCCGGGCCGACCGGCTTTCGCCTTATAGAATTTCTTTGCATTCTGATCCGCCAGCGAGCGCATCAAGTTAGATTTTCCACTGTTGCTCAGACCGGTAATCGACACGCAGTGACCCGCAGCAAGTTCAGTTAGCGCAATTTCGGTGAGGGAGGAAAAAGGAGTGACTTTTTTCGCCATCAAATCTCCACACAAGAAGGCAGGGTCAACATCAGGCTGACCCTGCCACGAGCAGTTCAGTTGTCGAGCAGGTGATTAAAGGCTAGCTACTAAGTAGTGACACGAGTCCGCAGACTGCGTACGATGAATATTAAAGCCAGAAGCAATCCGCCCGCCAGCGCCAATGCCGGAATTCCGACTTCATCTGCGAAACCGGTTGCAGGAAGAGCCGTTGGTGTTGGCGTTTCTCCACCGCCTCCCTGCCCTGCAGCCAGAGTCAGTTGAGCTGCAGCTGTAGCTGTTTCCGGCGCTAAGGTAGGCAAGGTCAAGAATGGAGTCGGTGTGAACGTTGGAACGACAACCACCAGTGTGGGTGTCACCGTCGCTGTTGCGTCCGGCAGCTCAGTCACGATCGGTGTGCGTGACGGCGTCCGTTCAACAACGACAGCGGTTTGCGTCAACGCTTCCTCGGTGTTTTGTTGGTTGACGAGCACCACGTCTGTGGCGCGAGCCTCTTGCTGCCGCGGCGCCAGCACCAAAGCATAGACCAACAGACAGATCATGCTTAGAACCAGCAAACCGCCCAGCGAGACAGCTGCGATCACGAATGTCCGATTAGATGATTCCTCGGGCAATGGACCGCCTACATCAAATTCTTCTGCCATGGTCTCTACTCCTCAGCTTGTATGGGCCTGCTCGCAGTTATTCGCTCCGCGATTTGGCCACCACCTGCTCGAATCTCACTGCAGTATCTCGATATTCACGAGTGGAACTGTTTTGGTTCCAACTCCATCAATTTCGATCGTTGCGCTTTTTGCCCGTATTCCGCTAGGGTACGTCTCGACGCGTTTAAGTACCTCTTTAACCACGGCGACTTCCCCCTGATAAGGCGGCTTCAAAACCCGTACTCTCACCCCCGGCTTCAACGATACCACCCGATCAGGATGAGACACTTGACGACTGGAGGGTTGCGGGATGATCGCCTCCGGACGTTGTCCGGGTTGCGGCCAGGCACAGCCTGCATCAACCGCGACCTCGCGCCCCACATTGCTTACAAAAAGATTGAACGCAGCCGCATTAATGGGATGCTCCCCGAATCCCTCGGTGAGCAAAACCGGATAAGGCAACCTGCGTGCAACCGGGATCAATTCAGATGGCATCCCGCCCAGGATCACCCCGCGAACAGAGAGTTCGGTCGCCTGATGAAACGGCGCCGGATGATCACATATCCCCGCGACCAGGACTGCCCCGCGCAGATTGACATCCAACTGATCTGTCTGCAGCCGCGAGGATGGGCCATCACCCACCAAGCGCATGACGCCGTAGTTCTGCAGCCCATTGCCCCAGACGCCCTGGATCAAGGTGCCTATCGCTTCAATCGTCACAGCTTGCGCCCCATCCGATGAGATGACCTTTCCAGGAAAGCCAGCCTTTATCTGCAACACTTGACCAAAGGATTCCAGGAGAATTCGGCCTTTGTTTATCCCAACGATGCGGCCTGATGCGGGAGTACGCACCGTTCTGCGTGGTACTCCTGCCGGGCCCGCGAGCACATCACCTGTTTCCACTCGGTCACCCTTCTGGCAGGTAATATAGCGTCCTGCATCTTTCTCCGAGATACCCAAACCACGGGCAACATCCAGATAATAATGCTTTGGGTCGATTTCAGCTTCGGCAACAATGTCGGCAGCCTGAAGGCGCTCGTTTACACGCACTAAAACCGCCCCCGGAACCGGAAGAACACGCTCGCGGCGGATAACTGTAATAGGGATGACATGGGTCATCGAAGACAAGAATAATTCGCTCATGTTATGAACCACTGAGCCTGATGATGCAAGAATGGTGCCAATGCCTCATTCTACGGCTCCAATATCATACAGCCACTTCTTATTCAACTCTCGGCGGCGGCCAGGATCTTTTGCCAGTACAAGCGGTCTCCCGCGGGCGTCGATGATCAAGCCAACGGCCCCTCCGGCAATACGCAGCGCACCTGCTTTTCCGGGTCCTCCGAAGCCGATATCGATACCTCGTTCAGGTCTGAGGGTAAGGTGAGCGTGCTCCCCTTGACGGATCGGCACGACTGCGAGCTGGCCCATTCGAACCTCGCCGACAACATCTTCGCTGCTTTGCTCAAGTTCGAGGTGCAGACTGAGAACCTTTCGTCCCACCCGTGCATTCCCAACCGGCGACACAACCGTCCCCAGGCTCACGAAACTCCCGGATTCTAAAACATGGACTGTCAGCATTGGGACCGAGCCTGACGCGGCGCCAAGCGAGGGGGAAAGACCATGCGGGTCGAGCACAAACGTTGTGATCCCCGTTGGCTGTAAGGCGTCCAGCAATGCCAATGCAGCATACCCTGGTCGAGGAGCTCTAGCCAAGACACTTCCACTGGCGATAATCGGTTCTACTGAAGGCATCAACCAGGATGATTTGAGATCTTTGCCCTTGGGCCACCGCTTACGAGCGCGTTTCAGTGAAAGCCGAAGGATCTCACGTCCCAACGCTAATTCTAGAAGAAGATCATCCTCTTCTGTTGGCACGGTGGCCGGGTTAATCGATTTATTATAGATGTAATCTAAGATCGTCCGTTCCGATATTTCAGATGGCAACCAACGGGCAATGTTGCTAAGACTGCTATGCCGGAGCAGAGTCGGTAAGGGTTCACCCAACCCCAGGTCGGTCTCAACACTCAAGCGCAGATCTCCTTCGAATGCTGCGGCGATCATCGTATTTGCTGCGCCTACGTCCACACCGAGAACACCCTTCGCTGGGTCATAAATACGGCTTAAATAGCGAATCACCCGTCCATATGCGTCGGCGGTAAGCATCATAGTGCCGCCGGACCACTGTTCCAATTCATCAAATCCGTGCACGCGTTTATTACGCGCTTCGGCGATCGCTTCTCCGAGCGCCAGCCGGGCATGCCCAAGGTCCTCCACTCGGAGACTGGGTCTGACATTCGGTGCAAGAGCGATATCAAGGCGCTCTCCCACGCGGTCAGCGATCGCAGCGCCCAGATTGCGGTTGCCCGCGTATACGATCCGTGGTCTTTGATTAGGAGAGAAAAGCTCACTGGCGACAGCGACGAGTTCGATTAATTGCAGGACGGAATCCTGCGCGCCGCCATCCGTTCCGCCGACAACAAGGATCAAATCCGGGCGGGCAGATAGGATGAGATCAATTTTCTCCGATTCACGTCGGCTGTCGAGCAGGTCAATGACCCCCACAAGATCCAAATATGTCGATTCGGCGAGCCGCAACGCGCTATCTGTGGAGACTCCAGGCATCAGCCCCACAAGTACTGTTCGAACCTTCGGTCCCGCTGAAGCCGTCGCCACAAAAGTGTCTACTCCCGATCCCCTGCTGGTGACGGGCATGATCAGCAAGTCCGTTTCGTCCAGCAATTTCCTTCCCGTAACGTCCTTCACCTGGTCGAGAGCCATCCGCACGCCCTCGCTAATATCGGACAAAGGCGCTTTTACAGTTGATGGTGCACGACCAGAAGCGATCAAGCGAAAGTGGCCATCGACGACATCGAAGAGGCTGGCTCGGGTGCTCACGCTGCCCACATCGACAGCCAAAATGGTATCGGTATCTAGTATCGAGCTCATCAGCTTCTCAAGCCCCGCCCACTATTCGGGTGACCACATCGTGAAGGAATTGAAATCGCTGCGCTAAGACGACGATTGTTGCCATCAACGCACCAGCATACATTACGCCAAATGTTACCGCTATAAAAATCTGACCAAGATATGCAAATACTTCGGCGATCTTTGATCGCCGCGCCCCGCCTGTCAAGTCCCGTTGGGCGCCGAAGCGGAAATAAATCAATACACTGATGGTCGCCACGATCATTAACAACGCGCTAATGAGCCGTTCCAACCATACAGACAAGGGCTCGCCTGCGGTTGGAAGGGCAGTAGCCGGTGATAGTGTGCTTGCTACGGCCATGCTCTGCGGCACCAGCGTACCCGTGATGCTTCCACCGACAACGACCGCTGCCCCTACACCAACAAGAAGCGCAACCGGGAAACCCCCGAATCGCGACAGCCGGGGTGAGAGTTTAAACAGCATAAACAGCGCGAGCATCCACGGGATCAGGAACGTGAGGGCTCCCTCAGGCGAAAACAGTTTTGCTAGTCCACCATCAATGAGCGGCTGAACAAGTGTGGGTTTTACAATATTATCCCAGGCGATGGCGCCAGCAAAACCAGAAGCGATCCCAATGAATAAATAGGTCGCAATTCGGAAGAGGACATTATCGCCTATCGCGTAACTCAAGATCATCACTGTGATGAATGCAGCGACGATCATACCGATGAAATCGACGGGTACCTCGGGCATTTACTTATCGCCTCTCATCAACGCTCACGCAAACGTATGAGCCACAAACTAATTCCATAGGCTCCACCCGCGATCAAGATTAATTCAATGGCCAACATCCCTATCCCAAAAGCATCCCATTGCCTACCTGTATCAAGCGGTAGTCCGCTGTACTGCCGATACGATACGGCTGCCGGCAATCCGGAAAGAATTCCATCCACCCTTGGCTCGGTGGCTTCAAAGTAAGGACGAACAAGTGGTTCCGCTCCAGCGCTCAACACCATCACCAGAGGAGTCTCCCCTATCCATGGATGGGTTTGTTCCACCCATGTTCGTGCTGTATCAGTTCCTGCCGTTATCACGATGACCAAATTGAAATCCGATAATCTATGCACTCCCTGAAGTAAGGGTGATTCCCAAACCGATCCTTCGAGCGATTCGGGAAGGTGATACCCGGATAAAACTACACTGCGCGGGGCAATCGCAAATAGTTGAACTGCAGTCGGTCCTCCGGAGAGATAACCCAGGTGCAAATAGCTATCTCCATTTACCGCACCGTAACCGGCGCCGATTTTGTTTAGCAACCCCTCCGCCAGGGGTGGTCCCGTTGGGCGGGTCGAAATGGTTACGATTGGGAGAGAACGCATTACAGCATGCTCAAGCAGAGCGCCAGCGACGGTATCGAGTTCACCGCTATAACCGGGTGTGTAATCGAACACGACCAGCGCTGGGCGATCCGTTGGGATGCTGCCCATAAGATTGATCAAGGGCGCGAGGTCCCTGGATACCACACTTGGGAGGGCGTAACCTTCAACACCAAGCTGGTTGAAACTGAAAGGCAGAATCACAGCGAGAAGCAGGACGAGAGCTATCACCCAACGCATGAGAGGCAGCCGGTGTCTCTCTGCCTTTACGGGCGGGATCTCCCTCTCTTCTTCTTCAACCAGGCGCTGCAGCAGTTCGGCTTGCGCGTATTGACGTTCGGTGACCTCTAATCGAGACGCTGCAGTGCTCGCTGTTCGCGGCATGGCGACTACCGGCTCTGCCATTAATACGCCGCGCAATCCAGCAAGCGGTCCCGCTGATTCAACCGGCTGCACTTCATCTGATTCGATCGCTATCTCTGAGCGGAAAGTGTCAACAGGCCGCATAGCTTCAAGCCAGGACGGAAGCGTTGCTGGTGCCAGGTCAAGCTTCTCTTCTTCCTCTCCAACCGCTAGTGGAGTCTCTGGTTCCGACTCTCCCAGCCAATCCGGGAGTTCTATTGAATCCAGGTTCAGATCACTGATTTCGGTGACGGGTTTCTCCCCAGTTTCTTCATCGAGCAAAGCGGGGACATGCGGGAGCCCTTTCGCATCCAATAATTCACCCTCATCTGGGGCAGGGAACCATTCCATCTCCTCCTCAGGAGGTATGGGTTCCCCCAGGACGGGTTGGGGATCTTCATCAATACTGTCCAGTATTGGTGAGCTGTCACCTGCTTCGTGTGAGGGTATTGCTTGTTCCCGCAATATCTCGCCTTGAGGTACCGAATCAGGAACATCTGGTGGCGGGCTGAGATCCAATGCTCGCGGCGCTGGTTGCTCGATTGATTCCTCTTCATCTGGAGAAGGCTTGAGACCTTCTACTCCGGCTGGCTGCTCGCCTGGCGTGTCATCCCGTAAACGTGTGATCCAGTCTTCATCCTCACCTGACTCAGGCTGGTCTTCCGTCTGAGCTTCCCTTCGCTCTCGAACCCGTGAAAGCCACTCCGGAACTTCCTCATCAGAATCTTCATCGCCAGCGGCTAAGAAATCATCCATCCAGTCGGGAATCACTTCTGAAGGCGGTCCTTCCTCGAGCCCCGAATCAGCTTCCCGCAGCCTTCCCAGCCAGTCTGGCGCAGCCTCATCCGGTAGTTCCGTCTCCGCTGCATGATCTTCTTCCGCGCCCGAACCCATCATTGCATCGGAGCGGATGTTCGCCAGCCAATCATCCCCATCACCAGGCGCTTCTGAGGCCGGAGGTGAAATTCCGTCCGCAGCAGATGCCTGTTGATCAGAAGACGGCACATCAGCGACAAGCGGCTTCAGGCGCGCTGCACAATTGCTGCAGACTTCCGCAGTTTCCTGATTCATGGTGCTGCACATGGGACAGCGAATTTCAGCCATGCATTATTCCCCGTATGGCCGATCAACAGCCAGTAAAACTCGGAGACCCGTCACGATAGATCCCAGGGCTACTCCAAGGAGGATGCCGCGCGCGCCTCCAGCGGCAACCACCTGCACCAGCCAGTTTCTTAGGCCAGCGGAGAAACTGAAGAACAGACCCTCCGTAGATAATATGCCAGGTCCGGAACCGATCAGCACTAACAGTGCGGTTCCAACGAAGACGAGGCTTATGAGATCTCTTCTCTGCGCCACCAAGCGAAAACCAGCAAGCGTTAACGTGATTGCCAGCAAGGCCATCAAGCTTGTCTCAACTGGCAACTGAATTGAATTGAAGAGAAACAGGACCACTGAACTATCGGGCCCTAAGATCAAGCCTAAAAGGAGCGTGAGCAAAAAGGCAACGATTAATATCCCACTGTACTTCCATCCAGGGTCCTGCCTACTGACCTTCGTCCAGTGAACTAAGAACAAATTGAAAAGCCCGATACCTAACGCGACTGCCGCCAGCAAGACTGCCCATCCCATGATCAACAGGCGTAATTCGAAGATGTTACCAATGAGACTATCCGCGGGAATTTGATCGATCTGAACGAAGTAACCCAACAGGACGATGATCCCGGTACCGACGGCCATAGCCGCCCATAATAAATAGGTTCCGATCTTCAACGGATCACTCCCAGAAGGCTAAGAACAGCGCCGATAACGATCCCCGTAATAATGAGCATTCGCACAGCATCTTGCACTCTCAAACTCGCCCTGTGAACTCGTCCCACATTCAGGTACGCACCACCGGCAAAGATTTCCTCACCGATCAAGGGATGTTCAGCTGTCGCATAAAGCAAGGCTTGTGACTGTGCGTCATCCGTCCCCGCTAAGACAAAAGCCCCCTGCCTCTCACCGAAATCGGCTGCCAATGCTCCTTCTGCGCCGAAGGAACCCGCCAGTACGTGAACGGAGATGTCTTCACTGGCCAGCAGAATCGGCAAGTTGGCAACATAAGAAAAGGGGGTGGGCCCTAGCATTCGCCCGGAGATGGGACTATAGCGGGGCAAGGCTCTAGCCTCGGAATACACTCTGCGCAAAGTATCCTGGGCCAGGATTGCCATCGCCCCATCCCCGGTCGTGGCAACAACCGGTTTGTCACTCATCGTCGTCTTCTCGGCAATGCTTGTCAGGATCGCCAGCCCAGCCAACGCAGGCGCGCAATCGGTCCCGATGACCGACCCTGTTCCAAGCGACAAATGGACTCGCTCCCCTGCCTCGACAGCGCGCTCGATCGCTCCTTTCAAAGCTTCATAGCCTCTGATAGGCCGAAAAGTCGCCGGTCGCCGTCGATCGATGGTCATGAAGAAAACCAGAAGACCGACGAACAGCAGCAGGATAAAGAGACCGGTGAGATCCACGCCGCTCATTGGGGTTCTTCCTTCTTCCTGAGCATCACAATCAGCTCCGAGATAGCGTCCGGATCTTCCATTATTTTGCCGAATTCATTCCATGTTCCAGAAGGACCGCTCATGAAGGGGTTGAGTAGATACGCCGCTTGAGCGCCCAATGGCAAAATTGGCCCGCCAGCGTCGAGAAAGGCTGCGACTAAGCCGCCCAGCCCGGATCGACGAAGTATTCGAGCAAGTCTTCGCTGCACCTTTATCCTTCCCTCCATCGCCGCGCAGTATAGCATATACCGCGCGCGCCGGAAACAACCTTGCTCCACCACACAGATAGGGGAGCGCAGTCACACCGCTCGATTGTAGACCGCGGTACTATGCGGGTCAAGCGGACGAGATTGCCTTCACTTGGTCTTAGGCTATAATTGCGAACAGTTGTTCGAAAGACAAACACTATGGGAATCCATCTGCCTTCCTTACTTCCCCAGATGCAAGAGCTCGGCCAAGCCCTCTATGAGCGGAGTCTTCAGGTGTCCGCGATGATCCCCAAAGCAATTAAAGCACTGCACTCCACGGCCGAACTCGATCATTCCGAACTTCAATCCATGATTAAGAAGGCGGGGAATCGCTGGACAGGTGCAATCCCTACCGAGGAAATGCTCAATCTGACATTTCCGCCGCCTACAGCCCCGCAGAGTCTCCATGTGATCGGCGCCGATGGCTCACAGATCTATCCGGATCGCCACGCAGCCGCGTTTTATTACCTCATCAATATTGGCAGCATCGTAGTTTCACACGGCAGCGGCGAAGCCCCCACGATCCAACAGGAATCCCGGCTCTTTTTTGAACTTGAGGACCTTTACGACGAAGCAGATCATCCTGTCCAGAATGCTTATGTAAACCTGCGCCGGGATGTCGCCGAGATGAAAACGCTCGCAGAAAGGGCTGAAACCCTGGCTGGTGAACAGACTCTCGCAATTCTAGACAACAGCCTTCTACTGTGGATGGCGCTGCAAACCGGCGGATCGACATCTCGGGAGACGGATCGAACCCTCCAGCAGTACCTGAAACTGCTCGATCGTTTGCGCTCCTCTAAAACTGGACTGGCCGGTTTCATCGACCGCCCGCGGAGCGTAAGTGTGCTCGCTTTAATCCACCTTGCCGGGCTGCCAGATGATCAGATTAACCAGGAAACGCTACGCCTGACCCCCTTCCGCGGTTTAACGGATCGGGCGATTTTCACCAAATTGCTGCCGCCCGGCCATCGCAGTGCGCTCTTCATTTCTGCATCACCCCTAAATCGCGACTTCCGCACGGCCGGTCATGAAGTCCATTTCTTCTATATGAATACTGATGCCGACGGCACGGTAGTGCGCGTCGAAATCCCGATCTGGGTCGCGCAAGACCCCGAACTGCTCAACCGCGTTCATGCCGGGATTTTGAAGGATTGCCAAACGACAGGAGGGTTCCCCTATACACTGGTGCGAGCCCATGAACTGGCAGTTATCCCTGCGCAAGAGCGAACTGCTTTCGAAGATATGCTGCAACGGACACTCCTCGGGCACGGTCTGCGCCCTACACAATCTCAAAAAGCGCTTACAAAACAGCTCACCGGACAGCGGAAGCAACACAGGTTATAACAGGAGGATTGATGCCGGAATCGCCAAAGATGATCGGGCGCGTGACACGCTGTAGTACACGCGGATTCGTGGGCGCCATGCAGATATCTGAGAACACGCTCCCTGTGTTCGGCTCTCTTTGTCAGGCGGAAGCGCAAGGCGGGCGCAGCTACGTTGTCGGGCTGGTGTACGACATCAGCATCACCGATGATCAGTTCGCCCGGCAATTAGCTGCGCTTGATGAAGTTCCGCAAGAACAAATCGCGGATGGACAGGTCAACCGCCAGGTCCCCGTTGAATTCAGCGCTTTGGCCGTCGGTTTCCACGATGATGATGGATTTCATCAATCCCTGCCTCCACAACCACCGCTAACATTGGCTCCGATCTTCAGCATGATGCCAAAAGACGCGGTTGATTTCACCTCGGAGCTTCATTTCCTGCAGATGATTCTGAGCGCGCCTCAACTCCCTGTCGACGAACTTCTGGCGACCTCTTTGCGGTTGTCAGCGCAAATGAAGCCTGAAGAGGAACGCGAGCGGTTTCTGCTTCAAGCCGGCCGCGAAGTCGCCCGCTTGCTAGCACAGGACCTCACCCGCCTGGAGAACATTCTGCGCGGTCTCCGCACAAAGCAGTGAGACTATCCTTGACCGCTCACGCCGCATCCATTGATATTGAACTCAAGAGGACAATAAATGTCAGACTCATCTGAACTCGACGCCTATTTCGGCCCCAAACGAGATGAACGCCCTCTCGGAATTGTCTTGGACGGATCGCTTTCCGCCGGTCTGCAGGTGAAACTAGATCCGCGATTTGCTATCGAGAAACTCGCCGTAGGCCGATATGTCGTCATCCAGAGCCGAATAACCGGCAGCACCTTCTTTGGAATCATCACCGATATCGCTCTCGGAGCAACAACGCCCGATTTACTGCATCATCCGCCTGATTCGGCGGATACTTTCCTTCTCGATGTGTACTCCGGCGGGGTGGCTTATACAACGCTGCACGTCAGTCCGATGTTAATGCTCGATGAGGATGACGATCAGCCCCGCCCTATTAAAACGATCCCCTCTCATTTCTCAGCCATCTATGAGGCAACGGCACAGGATGTCGCCCGCGTATTCGGAGAGGAGGACGATGAGCACTTCTACGTCGGAACGCCTCTGGATATGGAATCGGTTCAGGTCAACCTCGATCTAGCCAGGTTCGTCGAACGCTCATCCGGAGTATTTGGCAAGACAGGCACTGGAAAATCATTCGTCACCCGCACGATTCTCGCCGGCATCATCCGCTCAGGTCTGGCCTCGACGCTGATCTTTGACATGCATAACGACTACGGTTGGTCGGTTAAGGACGAGAGCGGCCGGGAGTATAAAGGATTGAGGCAGCTCTTCCCAGATGGGCGCGTTAGTGTGATCACACTTGACGAGGCGACCTCGCGTGCCCGCGGCAGCAAGTTCGACGGCATCCTTACGATCGGCTACGAGGAGATCGAACCTGAAGATATCGAATTATTGGCGTCCTTACTCGGGTTGAGTGACATTCAAACCGGCGCGCTTTACTTCCTTTATCGACGCTTAGGCAAGAAATGGATCTCAAAATTACTGGACGAACAACACGAGGAAGAGATTCAGAATATTCTCGAGAGCGGTCGCATTGTGGGAGGAACGCTGGGCGCGATACAGCGTAAGCTCGAATCCTTCATCCCGCGCATGGGATTCCTCGTCCCTGGTGAAGGATCGAAGGTGGTCGATGATATCTTCCAACGGCTCAACATCGGAACGAGCGTTGTCCTTGAATTTGGAAATTATGGAAACACTCTGGCCGCCTATGTATTGGTCGCCAACTATCTCACCCGGCGCATCCACGCAAGCTATGTCCATCGGAAAAATTTAGCCGCCGGGAAGAAAGGCGAAGAGCCCCGCCCACTCGTGATCGTGATCGAGGAAGCCCATAAATTCCTCGACCCAAGTGTCGCCGGGCATACGATCTTCGGCAACATCGCCCGGGAGCTGCGTAAATACAACGTTACCTTGCTTATTGTCGATCAACGGCCGAGCGGCATCGAAGATGAGGTGATGAGCCAGATCGGGACCCGGGTGACCTGCTTGCTCGACAACGAAGCCGACATCCGGGCGGTTTTCTCAGGTGTGAGCGGAGCAAGCGCTCTGCGCGAGGTGCTTGCTCGCCTTGATACTCGCCAGCAGGCGCTCATTTTAGGGCACGCCGTTCCCATGCCCGTCGTCGTGCGCACACGCGATTACGATCAGCGTTTCTACGCTGCGATGGGCATCGACGAGCTCAACAATTCCGCCGGGTCAACGCAATCTGGAGCGGACAAACTGTTCCCTGATTGATCTCTTTGGCTGTTCTTCACCGAAAGAATCCTCACAAACAGCACTATAGGGATTT
>CBDTTY010000016.1:0-24461 GCA_965363875.1 uncultured Anaerolineales bacterium | reverse complement strand
GAACCCATCATAATTGACAGGACTGCCAGGCCAATCCCCCAGCCGATGATCGCACCGCGAGAGCGGCGTAAAGTGTAACGAATTACGGTAAACATTTTATTTGTCCTCCTTCCCTTCATAGTAGGCAAGGAAAATCTCTTCCAGGCTGGTGCGCTGGGTCTCGAAATCGCTGACCGGATACTGCGCCAGGGTCTTGACCAGGGCGTCCATCTCGCCTTCGACCTGCAGAAGTACGCTAAGGCCATCGTCTTGGGCAAGCAACTCAACCCCTGGAAGGTTGAAGAGAGCGTTAACATCGGTGGGTTGCTGGAAGCGGATGCGCACCTGGCGCATGGAGCGGTTGAGTAACGAAGCGGTCTCTACCACTTCGACGATCTTACCCTCGCGGATGATGGCGGCCCGGTCGGCGACGGCCTGCACTTCGCTGATGATATGCGAGGAGAAGAAGACCGTGGCCCCACCACCCTGGGCTTCGGCTAGCATGCGCAGAGCTTCCTGCTGCATGAGCGGGTCAAGGCCGCCGGTGGGCTCGTCGAGCAGCAGCAGCTCAGGACGGTGCATTAGCGCCTGCACGACGCCAACCTTCTGCTTATTGCCTTTCGAGAAGTTCTTGATTGGGGTCTTGAGTTCCAACTTCAGGCGGTCGGACAATTCCTGGATGAAGTCCCAGTTCGAACGATTACCGCGCAGGCGGTTTAAATAACGGAAAACCTGACGGGCGGTCATATTCTCATCTAGATGCAATTCACCAGGCAGATAACCGACGCGCGCCTTGATCGCTTCAGGCTCTGCCTGCGGGTTCAGCCCCAGCACACTGATCGTACCGCCTTGCGGGCGTATCAAATCAAGCATGCAGCGGATGGTTGTGGTCTTCCCGGACCCATTGGGTCCCAGAAAACCAAAGACTTCTCCCTGTTTGACTTCCAGATCAACGCCAAACAGAGCCTGGACGTTGCCGTAGGATTTGGTCAATCCTTGTATTTTGATTACATTATCTTCTGACATATTCACCTCTTGATACAATAATTGCATTCCTGACTTCGACAGTCTACGATCCAGAATACCTAAATAGTAGCACCGAAGCGTTTCTGTGCTGCAGACAACCACATCTCAAATAGCTGACAAGCTGACCATCATCCGCATTCATCCCCTTGTTTTGCTTTTCCCAATTTCCGGGGAATCCAAATTTATCCTACTCAAACTAATCACAAACCAGGGCTTTTAATACCTCCGTAAGTGAAGGTTGCTCTGGTTCTTCCTTGAAGTGCGCAAGGCGACGAAAAATCTCGCCCGCAGCCTCGTGGAAACCCGCGGGCACCCCTGCCTCTGTAAAAGTTGCTGCTATCTCATCCATCTCTCCAGTAAATCGCCATGCCTTTACAGTCGCTCGTTTGACTCTGCCCGCCGTTTGATCCGCAAAATCTGATCCACGCCGAGACCATTGTCTCTCCAAATCCTTTCGAACCCCTAGCTCCTCAGCCGTAGCGAGAATCGCGCAAAGCAAAGCTGTCGTTCCCTTTGTGTATGCCGCGTAACACATCTTGAGTGCAGATGCCTTCCCGATTTCCTCGCCGATAATGGATGTCTCGAGAGGCCCTTCGGAGAAACAATCGACCACTCGCTCAGCACCCTCGCCGGAGAGGTAGAGCCACGTCCTGCCCGGTTCCCATGCAGGTCCACCGATGATGCCGCCATCTACGAATTTCACACCTGCTTCACCCATCAACCGATCGATGTTTTTCGCCCGTTGTGGTGCTATCGCATTGGCATCTAAATAGAGCCCATCAAAGGATGTTTCTATGGTTTCTCTCGCCACATCCTCTGCGGCATGAGGTGGGCACACACAGACAATCACAGAGCAAGTTTCGCAAAGCTCGTTCAAAGATTTAACTTCAACAAGATTGTGTTCCTCAGCTCGTTCGCGCGTTTGCGCGCTTCGCCCTGCAGATGCCCAATAGACCGTGTGTCCTGAATTTTGAGCCGAGGAAGCGAGAGATATTCCCATCGCCCCGGGGTGCAGAAATCCAATCTTCAACTTCGTCATGTACCCTCTCTTATCCCTGCCCAATCCTTTGGGGGCGTACTTGTGTTTTGCTGGGGCTGGTTGACATCCGAAGAAAAGAAGGATCAGTCGACCATTCTCCCCATTATTACGGTATCCGCGTAATCATTCTCTGCAAATTTGATGTCGCGTGGAGCCCTGCCTTCGATTGTGAAACCATTTTGGTGGTAGAGAGCTATGGCAGCCTCACTCGTTGAGAAGACGAATAAACCAAGCTTCTCGATGCCCTTATTCCCTTCTGCCCAGCGAACAACGGTATCTATTAGCGCATTTCCGATCCCATGTCTGCGCCACTCCGCGTGTACCCAGACTGAATCCACATCGCCAAAGTGCGCGGTGTGCTTAAGTCCGCTTGCCTTAACCCGCGCCGTCCCTACGATCAGCCCGTCCACCTCAGCGACAACTCGAAGGCAGCCTGGGCGTTTGATCTCATCAGCAATAGCCTTTCGTTCTACTTCCTCGGTGCGCTGCATTTCTTCTAAGCTGAGCAAAGTATACCGGCCCTCGGCTAACACAGACCTGTAAAGGTCCAAAACAGCTGCTGCATCAGTCTCAGATGCAGTTCTAATATAAAATTGCTCCCCCTGCCCCAAGGTTAGCTCTCGTTGTTTGATTTCACCCATTTTATTTTCCTAAAGTGTTCTAGCCCCTGGTGATATTCAGCAGTTTGACGTGAAGGAGTGCTGCCTTTCAGCATCACAAAGACTCGAGGATGGGGATAAGGACCAGAAGGTCGTAACCTGCATGGAAGAAAACCGCACCTAAGATGCTATCAGTCTTATACATCGAGTAGGCACCAATAACCCCAAGCGCAAACACCACAACCCCAAAGACGATTCCGCCTCCCGGGAAAGCATACACCGCACTCACATGGGACGCACCGAAAGCAATTGACGTCACGATAACCGAAAGATTTACCCCAATAAATGGCTCAAGTCTCTTGAGAAAAATGCCTCTAAACCACAATTCTTCCATTAGCGCATTTGCGAAAACAAATAAAAGCAGCCAGAGTAGTGAGGATTTAATTTTTTCTAGGTATTCTCCCGACCCTCTGAGAATAATGAAAGAAATCAAGGCAAAAACCACAAATGAAACAAGTCCAAACGTTAATCCTCGGCGGAGGTTGCCCTTACTTAAAAAGATCGATTTCAGTTCTTGCCTCGCCAGCAAGGTGAGCACTACAATTGGGAGAACAACATGGGTGAATTGTGAAACCTTATCCAACGCGATGAACTGGGCCGGGTTAGCCTCCGAGCGGGGAATATCCAGCATCCCTGTACTCAGGAACCAGGTCGAAAATGAGGCAATGAAGAAGGCATAGGCAGCAGGCCAATATTTATTTAAGCGATCCGCCCGTTGGAGCAAGAATGTCACAGCCAAGAAAAAAACCGTAATCACAGCGTAATAAGTGGGATTCTGGTTTGTAGGAAAGACAGAATAATAGGGGCTTCCTAACACAAATATAGCTAGCAAACAGACGAGAAAGAGCATAGACAACGAGATTTTCTTGGTTGTCCCCCGATTGGGTTTACGGAAATTCAACACTGAAAACTCCCTATGGTTCCATCCCGGATGGCAGTGAGTTAATTATAGGTTCACATATGTGAACGTAACGCATCAGGATCCTGCCCTACACACCGCGAATTTTTGATATGTGTATTCACCGCAAAACCCTTTCGAGAAGATATCTTCCCTGATCTATATAAGCATGCGCATACCAAACTAAGAAGAGCGAGCAGCAACTTGTAAGAACTCCCCTTAACTGGATGTTTAATTGAAGACTTTTTTTAAATATTGATACGCTGCGTTTCGATTCCGATCCATCAAGAAGAGCCCGCTAGAGGAATGACAAAAAAAAGAATGGCAAAAAAGTGAAACGCGCTTCCCGCCAGTACGAAAATATGCCAGATTGCGTGGTGATACGGCAGTCGACGCCAAACATAGAAAACAATCCCTACTGTGTAGGAAAGTCCTCCCATGAGCAGAAGGAGAAGACCCCCCGGGGCTATAGCAGCGAGCAAGGGTTTCGTCGCGAAGACCACTACCCACCCCATGCCTACGTAAAGTGCTAAAGATATCAACGGCCACTTTCGCAGTCGTGTTACTTGAAAAATAATGCCGATGAGTGCGAGGCCCCAGACTACACCAAAGAGAGTCCAGCCCCAAGTGCCGCGCAGGTTCACAAGAGTGAATGGCGTATAGGTTCCAGCGATCAGAAGAAAAATGACTGAATGATCAATGACCTGGAGTATGCTCTTCACACGCGGAAATTGAATACTGTGATAAAGGGTGGAGGCGGCATACATCAGGATCAGGGTTGCGCCGTAAATACTGCTGCTTACAATGTGCCAGGCGTCTCCCAAGACACTGGCAAATGCCGTAAGTACGGCTAAGCCGCCGATTGAAAGAACCACTCCAACGCCGTGTGTCACACTGTTGGCGATTTCCTCACCGATGCTGTAGCGGGGTTTACTATAGGATGTCATATGCAATATTCTAACGCATTCTCGGCTCGTGAGTTGGATCGCTTGGTACAGATTGCGGCAATTCGCACTTGTCCCTGAAAATTACAGCCTGAACGGGCACGGACATTCCGCCTAAGCCTTCAGTCGCTTGAAGGGAGATGAAGTGTATAGTAGTCTAATACCTCCCCACCCAAACCGTACGCAGTCATGCCGATGCGGTCGGGGAAAAGTTCCAGGATCACAAAGTGCGACTTGGCCGTGAAGAATTCACTTTCTTCTCTCGTGTCCTGCTCGCCATAGAGTTTATTAGATCCTCCACCCGAAACGATGTAGGTTATGCCATTCAATTCCAGCCGTTCGTAATTGTGGTCATGGCCGGATAGCACCAGGGCGACATTGGCATCCTCAAATAGGGGAACCCAGGCTTGACGGATGGGTATCCCGTCATCAGGATGATAACCACTCGTATACGGTGGGATATGGAAGACCACGATATTCGTTGTCGATGTGCTTCCTCCCAATCTTTCCTGGAGCCAGGCATTTTGCTCCTCCCTCAATCCTGCAGAATAAAACTGCTGGCTATTGAGAAAAATAAATTGGTAGTCGCCATGCGTGAATGCATACCATTCCCGCTGTCCCAACATTCCGCCGAAATCATCCCCCCCGTAACTATTCTCCATAGAAGGAAATGCTGCAAAGTAGAAGGGTCGATCCCGCCAATAGGCATCTTCATACATTTCGTGATTGCCGAAGACCGGATAAATGGGCGCTATGTGAAGCAGGTCAGCCAGCGGTTGATAGAATTTTCTGATAAAAGCTTGTGGAGGGGAAGGATCCTCATAAACATTGTATACAAGATCACCAGTGTGAATGACCAATTCAGGGTGATGGGATGCCATTTCTTCAGCAAGTTGATAGGTTACATCTTCTCCGAAACCCGAATCTCCGATGACACCTACACGGATAGGCCAATCGTTTTCCTGCGGCAATCGGATCGTTATGGGCTCCCAAATGCCATCGGCAAAGGAAGGTGGATGGTGGACCCCTTCATCATCAGAAACACCTACCCACGCCTCATACAAAGCTCCAGGCTCCAGGTCACTCACCTTGATAAGGTGTGTGTCCGTTGCTGCGTTAAACGTGATCCACTGAGTCTGGTCTGATGGATTGCCATACAACGAGTAAAATACCGCGCCTTCCTCCGGCGACTCCAGCATGAAGTAAAGATCTGCTTCTGTATCAGAGAGATGCTGGATCGTAAGCGGGATAACGTAAGCGCCGAGGGCCTTTGAGGAATCATAATTTGGAGGTGGGATCGGTTCCTCAACCGTAGGTGTAATCGTTGGCGTGAGTGGAGGGGGTTTTTGCACCGGTGTTGACGTCCCGGGCAGATCTATTGTAGGCGGCAGTTTTGGATATTCATCCTGCACCGAACCCCCGGATCGAGCACAGCCTGTCAGCGCTCCCAGCAAAATAACACCAGCGATAAAGTGGATCATTCGAAGCTGGCGGGGAAGCGGAGTTAAGATCGCTTTTTTGCGGTTTGCCAAAGCTCCTCCAATTCATCGATTGTTAGTTCAGAAAGCTTACGCTCTGCTACTCGCGCCTGTTTTTCGACATCAGTAAACCTTCGCCGGAAGCGACGATTAGCCTCTCGCAATGCAGCTTCCGGATCAACGCCTCTCCAACGAGCGTAATTTACTACAGCAAATAGTAAATCTCCAACTTCCCAAGCTACGTGTTCGTCTTCAGAAGCTTCTTGAACCTCAACGAGCTCCTCCTCGAGCTTCGCCAGCACGCCATCGATGCCAGGCCAATCGAATCCCACCCTGGCGACTCGCGCTTGAATCTCTTCCGCCTGCGTAAGCGCTGGCAGGTCAATCGGCACACCATCCAGGATTCCTTTTTCGGAACCCTCATTCTCACGCTCGACTTCCTTAAGCGCCTCCCAGTTGAGCAAGACCTGGTCGACATCCTCAACATCCAGGTCAGCAAAAACATGTGGATGACGGCGGATGATTTTCGATTGAATGCTGGCGATAACATCGGACGTTGTGAAGAAGCCCTCTTCGGTCGCGATCTGGGCATGGAGGACAATTTGAAGCAGCAGATCGCCCAACTCCTCCCGCAGCGCATCCATGTCTTCAGTGTCCAACGCTTGGAGGGCTTCATACGCCTCCTCCATAAGGTGATTCCGCAGGCTTTGATGCGTTTGTTTAATATCCCACGGGCACCCATCGGGCGCACGTAGATGGGCCACCGTCTCCTGGAAACTCTCGAAAGCGGACTCCACTGGCAACTCCGGTAGAAAAAGTGTCGTCATATGGCCGATACTATCGCTGTGATCAATTTCCGCCAGGGGGAGATCTTCTCTCCATCCGTCGTCGGTTCCGACATTGTGTAACAAGCTGGCAGGATGTTCAGGCGGATATTGATTCATCAAGGTCAATTTAACATCCGCAGCGACGAGTTTGGAATATAGCTGCCCGACCAGTGCCGGTGTGTCAGGTGGAAATGGCGGATGATATCTTCCTGTAATCTCTAGAGCATCATAAATCGAAAGACCATCCAATGCATCGAGCCCAAGAAGCCCCAGACACGGCTCTATAAAACTTATTCCATGGAGCACACGAACAGAGAGATCCTCCTCCGAGGCCGAACGCAGGAGAGCGCTTACTGTCGCCTCGCCGATCATTGGATCCCCGGGAACAGCATAAACGACGGGGGGATTTCCGCGCACCTCTTCGAGAATTTTATTAACGATGGCTGAATAAACCCCATCGAATTCAACGATCTCCTCGTAGAGATGGTCGAAAGTGATTAGCTCAAGGTGCGGAGGAAGCGCATCATGGACAGGATGCTGGCCAGTTCTGAAATAGATGACCTTCGAGCCCGTGAGTAATTCCCACACTCTACGTGAGACAAACTCCGGCGAACCCGGCCCCAATCCTGCAATCGTCAAATCTGCTCCCAAAACAGCCTCCTGATACAACACTAAAGGCCGGGGAGAGTTAACCTCCCCGGCCTGGTTTTCCCACAAACTTTAAAGGACGCATAGTGCCTGGATCGATCAGCGTTTCGTATACGTCGGTGCCTTGCGCGCGCGCTTCAAACCCGGCTTCTTGCGCTCCTTCATGCGCGAGTCGCGAGTGAGATACCCTCCAGATCGCATCATCTGTCGCAGCTCAGGGTCCATTTTAATCAGGGCCCTTGCTACGCCGTGCATAACTGCACCCGTCTGCCCAGTGACCCCGCCGCCTTGGACGTGTACGGAAATATCAAACTTGCTTTCCATCTCCACTGCTTTAATGGGATCAAAGATGATATCCATGTCACCCATGCGAGTGAAATACTCCGCGCCAGGTTTGCCATTGACAATAATATTTCCACTGCCAGGCGTAATACGGACACGGGCTGAGCTAGTTTTTCGTCGTCCTATGCCTTCATAATATTTCTCAGACATCAATCCTGCCTTCCTCTAACATTCTTGCTGACGTGGTTCCGTGAGATAGTTCCCATAGGCGCAGATTATTCAAACTTCAGTTTTTCAGGTTTCTGTGCACTATGAGGATGATCTGCCCCTCGATAGACTTTTAGCTTTTTCATGAGCTTCCGACCGTAGCGATTATGCGGAACCATGCCCCACACAGCTGAAGTGATTACTCGGTCCGGGAACTTCTCCAGTTGGTTACGGAGTGAAATCGCCTTTAGACCACCCGGGTAACCCGAATGGCGATAATACATTTTCTGATCTAATTTCTTTCCCGTAACGGTTACTTGTTCAGCATTTATGACAATGACAAAGTCTCCCAAATCAACGCCGGGCGTGTATTCGGGTTTACTTTTCCCTATCAGGACCGGAGCGATACGTGATGCCAGACGTCCAAGGTTCTCCCCTGCCGCGTCAACGACATACCAGTCTCGAGTAACATCATCGGGTTTTGGATAATACGTTTTCTGCACGCTTCTACTCCTGCATTCCTTCGTAATCGATCTCTACTGCTTCAATGGTTTCCGCTTACACCGCCCTAAATTCCATGCGGCCTCATTCGTAGTTTACCCTGAGAAGGCACAAGCCTTGTGATGGCGCTAATCCGCCATCCCCTTTTTGATTAGGGTCCTGCACCGCAGCAAGAAGATCGTCCAATTCCATCTTGCCATTCCCAACGGCTAGCAGTGCAAATACCAGCCTTCGCACCATGTGGTAGAGAAAGGCGTTAGCCTCAATCTCGAACCACATTTCATCATCCTGCAGATCCCAAACCGCTTCAAAGATCTCCCGCACCGTGCTTCCATCTGGTCGCGGTGCGCTGCCAAAAGCGCCGAAATCCTTCTTGCCGACGAGCATATCCGCAGCACGGTTCAACAGTTTGATATCCGCTTCCGCTCCGATACGCCAGGCGTAACGCTCTCGCAACGGATCCCGCGTTTTATCAATGAATAGATTATAGCGGTAACGTCTGCTGACGGCTGAATAGCGCGGGTGGAAGTCTTTCTGTGCTAGCAAAGTCTTTCGAACAGCGATATCGTATGGCAGATTGGCGTTTATCGCCATACTGAGATCTTCGGGCGGGTGCTTCCACACGAGTTGGTAAGCGATAACCTGACCTCGTGCGTGCACACCGCTATCGGTTCGCCCAGCTGCTCTCAAGGAGCTCTCTTGCCATCCGATGGTCTGAAGTGCCTGCTCCAGTTCTCCCTGGACGGTTCTCCGCCCGGAAGCCTGTCGCTGGAAACCCTCAAATTTCGTGCCGTCGTAAGCTACGATCGATTGGTAAGCTGCTAAAGACGGAGTTTCTTCCTGCCCCGTCACGGCCGGTTTCATCCCAGCCTATTCTTCTACGAGTTCTAAGATGACCATCTCCGCTGAGTCGCCGAGGCGTCGCCCGAGTTTAATAACCCGGGTGTATCCACCTGGTCGATCCACATAGCGCGGGGCGATATCATCAAAAAGCTTCATCACGATTTCGTTGTCATTCAACCGTGCGGCCGCCAGGCGACGTGCGTGAACTGCTTTCGCTTCTCCCGCTTCGTTGCCCTTCTTCGCCAGCGTGATCAGCTTTTCCGCGCCGCCGCGCATTGCTGCCGCTTTTGCCTTGGTTGTTTTGATTCGCTCGTGACGAAAGAGATCTTTCATCAGATTCTTTCGCAGCGCTATACGATGGCCCTTTGACCGGCTTAATCTTTTACCTGCAACTTGGTGTCTCATCAATCCCTCACTCCGCCTCTTCCGCCTGCTCCGACTCTTCGTCAAGATAGCCCTTCTCAGACAAGCGCTCCTTGAGTTCGTCGAGGCTCTTCTCGCCGAAGTTGCGGATGGATAACATCGCTTCCTCCCCCTTTTCGAGCATGTCTAGCACTTCACCGACGTTCGTAATTCCCGTTCGCTTGAGAGAGTTGAAAACCCGTACTGTGAGGTCAAGGTTTTCAATAGGAATTTCATAAACCTCACTGGTAAGGCGAGTATCTTCCTCTTCCACCGCTGCCACAATCAGGCTCTCTTCAGTGACGCCGCCGATATCGCGTAGATGCGCCATGAGAATTTGCGCGCTGCGGCTCAATGCTTCCTCAGGCTTGATCGTGCCATCGGTCCAGATTTCCATAACCAGTGAGTCATAGCTAGTATCCTGACCCACTCGGGCGCGCCCGATTTCGTAGTGCACCCGTCGTACTGGGTTGAAAATTGCATCCGTCGGGAGTTCTCCGATGGGTAGACGGCCGCGCTCATCAGAAGGGGAATACCCCCGCCCCCGTTCAACGTTCAACTCGATTTCAAGATGCGCCTTATCGTCATCCACAGTGAACAGATAGAGCTCCGGATTGACGATCTCCGCTTCCGCGGGAGCGATGATGTCAGCCGCTGTTACAACGCCCTCACCCTTCACATCCAGGCGCAAGCGGGCGGATTCGCCCTCGTGCAAGAAAAGGCGCAGTTTTTTGAAATTCAACATCAACTGCAGTACATCTTCACGAACGCCAGGAATATCTGTGAATTCATGCGAAATATCCGTTATGCGTATGGAGCTTACCGCAGCGCCTTCCAGGGAACTTAACAGAATCCGTCGAAGAGCGTTGCCGACCGTAATGCCATATCCAGCCTCAAGAGGGCTGATCACGAATTTGCTATAATTTTGAGCGATGGCTTCTCGTTCAATCTTCGGCATAACTAGGTTGGTGGTTATGACCACAATATCCCTCCGCGACCCACGACCATAGGAACGTATCCGTGCACGGATCGATTATCTCGAATAGTACTCAACAATCAATTGATCATTCAAGCTGGCATCGATATCCGTTCGTTCCGGTGCAACGAGCATTTTCCCCGACAAGTCGCTCAAATCACGCTCCAGCCAAGCCGGGACGGTTTTTGGTTCAGCGATATCCGCCAAACCCTGAAAGAAGGTGCGTTTCCGTGAACCCTCTCGAACCTCGATTGCGTCACCCGGTTGGACAAGCATGGAGGGGATATCCGTCCTCCTGCCATTGACATTGAAATGCCCATGCGTCACAAGCAGACGAGCATGCGCACGACTTTCGGAATAGCCCAGACGATATACAACATTATCTAGCCTGCACTCTAGCATCTTTAAAAGGTTCTCGCCTGTGAGACCCCGCTGTTGGGCAGCAATTCGATAATATCGACGAAATTGTCGTTCCGTAACTCCATAGATGCGGCGCGTCTTCTGCTTCTCGCGCAATTGCCGGCTGTAATCCGATACTCGCCGACGGCGCCATTGAGCATCTTTTCCGTGATCCCCTGGGGGATAGCCGCGTCGCTCGAATGCACATTTCGGTGTAAAACAGCGTTGTCCTTTGAGGAAGAGTTTTTCTCCCTCGCGGCGACAAAGCTTACAAACAGGTCCGATATACCTTGCCATAACGTATTGATCCCTTCCTTATCTGGTTAAACCTTAAACGCGGCGCTTTTTGGGCGGCCGGCAGCCATTATGCGGAATTGGCGTTACATCACTGATCGAACGGATCTTGACACCCTCCGCCATTAGCGCCCGTATAGCAGACTCACGACCAGGACCTGGTCCCTTAACATGGACATCAAGTTCCTGTAATCCAAGGTCCTTTGCAGTTTTCATAACCGCTTTAGCGGCAAGCCCGGCTGCATACGGGGTACTCTTGCGCGAGCCTTTAAAGCCCGCCGAACCCGCGCTCGCCCAAGCCACTGCATTCCCTTGAGTGTCTGTTATCGTGATTATCGTGTTATTAAAGGTCACGTGGATATGCGCTATCCCATGGGAAAGTGTCCGCTTTTCCTTGCGTGACTTGCTACTACCTGATCCCGCCGCTCTCTTTGCCATACTTTTCCGCCTATCTCATTAGTCTCGAACTACTTTTTCCCGGACACATATAGGCAACACTCACAATTGGCAGCCGCTGTGGATGGAAGGAAGCCATCAGTCGCCAGAGCATGCTCTAATAACGAGTCCGATTTACTTCTTCACCGCTCCGCGCCTGCGCCCACGACCCGCAACTGTTTTCTTCGGGCCTTTGCGTGTTCGCGCGTTTGTTCGCGTCCGCTGCCCGTGAACGGGCAAATTCCGGCGATGGCGTAAGCCACGGTAACAGCCAATTTCTATCAGCCGTTTGATATTCATCTGGACCTCTCGCCGGAGGTCGCCTTCGACAACAAGATTCTGCGAGATAAAATCGCGCAAACTTGTAACCTCGCCCTCGGTTAAATCACGCACTCTTCGATCCGGGTCGACACCCGCTGAGAGTAGTGCATTGCGTGCCGTGGTTCGACCGATCCCATGGATGTAGGTCAATCCGATTTCGACGCGCTTATTCCGAGGAAGATCAACACCTTCGATTCGTGCCATAACTCTATCCCTGTCTTTGTTTGTGACGCGGATTTTCGCAAATCACATATACTTTCCCACGCCGCTTTACGATTTTGCATTTTGCGCAGCGTTTCCGAACGGAAGAAGATACTTTCATCTTCGCTTACTCCTTTACTGCAACAGCCGGATTTACACGGCCAGCAAAGTAATTATTATATCTAATCCACTCCCCCTCGTCTAGTTCTTCGTCCATTGCTGTTAGTATCCACGGACCATTTTCGGTCACAGCAACAGAGTGTTCAAAGTGGGCTGTTAGACGTCCATCTTTTGACGCTACTGTCCACTGATCGCTCAAGATGCGAGTTTCAAAACTCCCGCTCATTACCATAGGTTCCAGGGCAATTGTCATTCCTGGCTTAAGCGGTACTCCACGGCCTTTGCGACCATAGTTCGGAACCTGAGGTTCCTCATGCATAGATCTACCAACTCCGTGCCCTGTATACTCCCGAACGACATGAAAACCATTGCCTTCAACATGGGCTTGAATAGCTTCAGAAACGTCGCCCGTAGAATTCCCGGGGATCATTTTTTTGATCCCTTCGAATAACGCCTCGCGTGTGATACGGAGGAGCTTCTGTGCTTCCTCTGCGATCTCCCCCACTCCAACAGTCAGCGCAGAGTCGGCAACAAAGCCATCGTGAACCGTCCCGCAATCTATGCTTACGATATCCCCATCCTCTAAACGACGTTCCCCAGGAATTCCATGCACCAATTCATCGTTTATCGAAATCGTCGTTTCGGCGGGATAAGGATACGCTCCCGGAACACCAACAAACGCTGGTACCGACCCGGATTTCTTAAGCACTTCTGCGGCGGCACGATTCACATCAGCAGTCGTAACGCCAGGGCGCACGACTGCGAGCGCTGCGGCCAGAGCTCGGGCGTTGATTTTCCCTGCCTCGCGCATCAATGCAAGCTCACGCGGGCTTTTCAAGACAATTCCCCGCTTCAAGGTCATCCGTTAGCCCTCACAGACCGGGCGCTTCTTAGTGTATCGGTCACATTTTCAATCATGATTCGTTCCGGGATTAACTCACCCTTGTCGATAACCATCTCCGCTGCCTGGCCCAATTCTGTTTTGTTTGTAAGGTGCTCGAGCTAACGTACCAATACCGCCTGGTCATAGCCGCGCAGTTTAAGCTCGGCCTCGATCGAGCGATACAAATCTCGAACGACGCCAACCACGATCAGCAAACCAGAAGATGAAACCAGCAACAACCCAGTATTCGAATCTCCCATGGGCCAGATTAGTCCCACCAAAAAGGGCATAATTGCCACAACACCCAGGAAGAACGCGCCCACAAACGTGATCCGCCGCATTACGCGCGTCAGATAGCGCTGCGTGGCGGCCCCTTTCGTCACACCCGGGATCTGCGCACCGGATCGTTTCAGATTCTCGCCGTAATTCTGCTGCGAGAAGAGGACATCGGTGTAGAAGAAGGTAAAAGCCACAACCATCAGGAAGTATAGAATCCAGTAGATATCGCTGAAACCACCGAAGGTGCTCTGAAGGAATAATGCGATGTTCTGAACGGTCACATTCTCTGAGCCGATGAAAAACTGCGCCAAAACTGCAGGGAAAGTCAGGATCGATTGTGCAAAGATGATTGGGATCATGCCCGCCATGTTGACCATCAATGGCAACGTGCCTTTAACCGGCATAGACATGCGATTTCCCACACGCCGTCCCGGGTACATTACAGGCACATTCCGACGCCCTTCCTGAACATATACAATGACAAAGATCGTTGTTAAAGTTAGGAACACCAGGAAGATCGCCATAGGGATGACCTGCTGAAAATCGCCAGTGAGCAGCTGGCCAACATTGCTCGGGATTCGGGTGACGATTCCAGAGAAAATGATCAACGAAAGTCCCTGATTCTTGATCCCGTACTCAGAGATAAGCTCTCCCAGCCAGATCGCGAACATCGTACCCGCCGTCATCGTCAAGATGGTTGTCATTGTGGCCAGGTTTAATCCCAATGGAGTATTGAGGATGCTCCCTCCCTGGCCAGTCGCATACTGCTCGAAGAGCCGGATCTGACCTACAGCCTGCAGGGCTGACATCGGCACCGCAAGATAATACGTCCATTTTTCCTGCCATTTGCGGGCTTCTCGGGGATCATCTTCCATTCGCCGCTGAAGCGCGGGGATGATGGGAACTAGGAGCTGCAGGATAATCTGCGCTGTGATGTAGGGGTAGACACCCATTGCCAGGACAGAAAAGTTCGATACAGTTCCACCGGAAAGCAAGTCTAATAGACCGAACAACGTCTGTCCTTGCCCCGAACCACCCATCACACCTTCAATGGCTAAGCGGTTAATACCCGGAACGGGAACGTGTGCCACAAATCGGTAGAGGATCAGCAACAATATCGAAATCAGGATTCGATTACGAATATCCGATGATATGAATAGAAAGCGCCACGCAGAGCGTCGCATCCCTTACTCCTTTTGAGCCACTGATTTCAAACCTCTAGCAGCTCGACCGTTCCACCCGCAGCTTCGATCTTTTTCTTTGCCCCTTGAGTGATCCGATGCACACGGATCGTCAACGGCACTTTGACCTCTCCGCTGCCTAATAAAACCACTGGCTTTCGCACATCCCGCAGGATGCCAGCCTCGACAAGGCTATCCGGGGTAACTTCGGTGTCGGCTTTCAACTCCGACAGATCCTCGAGTTTCACCTCGTGCCAAACGATGCGATTGATATTGGTAAACCCTCTTTTAAATGGGAGACTGCGGTAGAAAGGCAGATTCCCACCCTGGTGATATAACTTCCCGCCGGACCCGGCGCGTGCACCATACCCCTTTACGCCGCGTCCCGCTGTTTTCCCTTGTCCAGCCGATATTCCCCGGCCAACCCGCTTGCGACGCTTTTTAGCGCCGTGGCGTGGTTGAAGATCGTGTAGTTTCATCGGTTGTTACTCCTCAACCTGTACCAGGTGTTGAATTTTCGTGATCATGCCGCGTAATGCTGGGTTGTCATTATGCTCGACCGTTTGACGCAGCCGGCGCAACCCGAGGGCGCGAACGGTCCGTTTTTGTCGCTCCGAATACCCGATCGGGCTCTTCACCAATGTAATGCGCAAGGCTTTTCCCTTGCTTGCTCGTTTAGCCATTGCGCTCTCGCTCCCAGAAGGGCATTATTTTTTCCCGTTCCTTACCCCGCTTTGCGACCTCTTCCTCGATCCATTTAAGATCTTGGAGCCCTTTTATCGTCGCTCTGGCGACATTTAGGACATTCGCGCTGCCAAGTGACTTCGTAAGGATGTTATGCACCCCTGCAGCCTGCAATACTGCACGCACCGCACCACCAGCAATCACTCCTGTACCTGGGGACGCGGGCTTTAGCATGACGAGCGCTCCACCGTGTTTCGAGTAAACTTGATGAGGTATTGTCGACCCCACAAGAGAAATCTGGCGCATATTCTTGCGTGCTTTCTCGCCTGCTTTGCGGATGGCGTCCGGAACACCGCGCGCCTTTCCTACGCCAAGTCCCACCCGCCCCTTATTGTCACCCACAACAACGGTGACACGGAATGCAAAACGACGGCCACCCTTAACAACCTTAGCAACTCGGGAGATGTCAATTACTCGCTCGTCGAATTCATCACGATCGTCTTTACGATCTCGAAAGTTTTTTCTCACCGATCGCTCTCCTTATTCTTTAGAATTCAAGACCGGCTTCTCGAGCCGCCTCGGCTAGTGCCTTGATACGACCATGATAGCGGAAACCGCCACGGTCAAAGACAACTTCCTTAATGCCTTCTTTCTTCGCTTTCTTTGCTAACTCCTGCCCTACTAATGCGGCCTGTTCTGTTTTGTTCAAACCCTTTAGCTTCGACCGAAGAGCCTGCTCTAAGGTGGAAACCGTTGTAATTGTATGCCCACGCTCATCATCGATGACTTGTGCATAGATCTCGTTTAGACTCCGGTAGACGTTCAAACGCGGACGTCCAGCGGTTCCCGAGACTTTTTTCCGCACCCGACCATGGCGTCGTATGCGCTTCTTATTTCTGCTTTCTTTCGCCATAATTACGCCATCACCTTACCGGCCTTACCGGCTTTACGACGGACATACTCGCCCTGATACCGAATTCCCTTACCTTTGTAAGGTTCCGGCGGGCGAATTTTGCGGATGTCTGCAGCAACCCGGCCGACCAATTCTTTATCGATTCCTTTTACAATAATCGTTCGCGCGCGCGTGTCTACCTCGAACTCAATACCTTCAAGAGGCGGGACGCGCACGGGATGGGAGAAACCAACGTGCACGATGAGCTCCTTCCCTTCGAGCTCCGGGCGATAACCTACTCCTTCAATCTGAAGGGTTTTTTCAAATCCCTCGCTCACACCCACAACCATATTGTTGATCAGGGAACGAGTAAGGCCATGAAATGCGCGCATCCGCGGCTCGTCCGAAGGTTTCTCAACCGTGATAATCCCTTCTTCAAGCTTGATTAACATCTCCGGTCGAAACTCCCTCGTCAACTCACCCTTAGGACCTTTGACACGGACTTTTGTATTTTTGATCTCTGCTTGTACGCCATCCGGGATGACGATTGGCATACGACCGATTCTCGACACTTCAACCTCCATCCTTCATCATTCGAGGATTGCCTCCGCTCCCTACCCACCCCAGAAACTCCTTCTCTCGTTCCTGCCGAGCCCCATGGGGTTTGGGAGAACTTCCTCGAATTGTGGGCATGATCTGGCACGCTTTTATGCTACCAGACCTCGCATAACACCTCTCCGCCCACGCCAAGTTGACGAGCGCGAACTCCGGTTACTACACCTTTGGGTGTAGTTAGGATTGCGATTCCCAATCCCGATTGCACCCACGGAATCTCGCCCCGCCCGACATAAATACGGCGGCCAGGCTTACTTACTCGTTTCAATCCGGTGATTACCGGCTTTCTATCCCGGCGCTCACCAACATACTTGAGATCGATCCGCAGGGCATCCTGAGGCTTATCCTCAATAGACACCTGCTCGAACCCATCGATAAACCCTTCCTCAACGAGGATTTTAGCTAGCGATACTTTTATCTTAGAGCTCGGGATCGATACGTTCTGATTCCCCGCCATTACGGCGTTACGGATCCGAGTTAAAAAATCAGCAATAGGATCTGAGACACTCATTAAAACCTCTCTCGATCAATTCTTACCAGGATGACTTCACGAGCCCTGGAATCTTACCTTCCAGTGCTTGTTCACGAAGGCAAATACGGCATAGCTGAAAACGTCGGTAATAACCACGCGGCCGACCACAAATGCGGCAGCGATTGCGCACCCGGACCTTATACTTCCTACGGGTTTCCCGTATCGGCATGCATGTCTTAGCCATAAACCTCGCCTTTCCCAAAGGGCATTCCGAGTAATTGCAGCAGTCGGTGCCCAAGCTCATCGTTCGGTGCCGTTGTGACAAACGTGACTTCAAAACCACGAACTTTGTCGATTTTGTCGTATGCGATCTCCGGAAAGATCAATTGCTCACGGATGCCTACTGTGTAGTTGCCCCGCCCATCAAAACTGTTGGGGGATACACCACGAAAGTCACGCGTGCGCGGCATCGCAACGTTGACCAACCGATCGAAGAAAGACCACATACGTTCCCCTCGAAGGGTTACCTTTACGCCGATCGAACTCCCCTCGCGCAGTTTGAAGTTCGCAATGCTCTTGCGCGCTTTGGTCACAACAGGCTGTTGGCCGGTGATGATCGTCATATCGCTGACTGCAGCGTCAAGAGCCTTCGCGTTGTCAATCGCCTCACCGACACCGACATTTACAACGATCTTTTCAATCTTTGGAACCATCATCGGGTTCTCAAAATTGAATTCCTTCATCAGCGTCGGGAGAATTTCCTTTTCGAATCGTTCTTTTAGATGATGTGCCATTCCGTTATGGCTCCCTCTTCCTTTTAGGAGTCGACGACCGCGTCACACTTCTTGCAATACCGTTGAGCCTTGCCATCTACCCGCCTAATTCCTATGCGTGTCGGCTGGTTACACTTTGGGCAGATCAACGATACGTTCGATATGTGGATCGGCGCTTCGAATTGAATAATTCCAGGGTTCATCGTCCGCCCACCAGCTTGAACTTGCCGCTGATGTTTCTTGCGGATGTTAACGCCCTGAACGACTATCCTCGTCTTAGCGGGTAAGATACGGATCACCTCTCCCTGTGTGCCCTTATCTCGACCACTCATAATCTTCACTTGGTCCCCTCGTTTGATTCTTAACGTCTGAGCCACCGTAACAAGCCTCCTATAGGACTTCCGGCGCAAGAGAAACAATCTTCGTAAACCCCTTCTCGCGCAACTCTCTGGCTACTGGACCAAAGATGCGAGTTCCCTTGGGGTTTCTGCCGTCGGTGTCCAGAATTACTACGGCATTGTCATCGAAGCGAATGTAGGAACCATCGTCTCGGCGGTACTCTTTTTTCGTCCTGACAATCACTGCTCGGACGATGTCACTCTTACTCACCGCTCCATGCGGAGTCGCCGTTTTAATCGTTCCAACAATAATATCGCCTACTCGGCCATAGCGTTTTTTTGAGCCACCGAGGACTCGGATAACGAGCAGTTCCCGGCCGCCTGTATTATCAGCCACTTTGAGACGGCTTTCTTGCTGGATCATGCTTCCGCCTCCACGTCCACTTCATCCTGTGTTTCCACAGCGCTCACACTGGCTTCTAATTCGCTCTGGCGTTGAAGAATCTCCTCAACCACCCAGCGTTTCCGCTTCGAGATTGGGCGGCTCTCGATCATTTTCACCTGGTCCCCGATGTGGCAACCCAGTTCATCATGGGCAAGATAATTTTTATTAGTGCGGAGCACCTTCCCATAAAGTGGATGTCGGGAGCTGCGGTCAATCCGTACGGTCACTGTCTTCTCAGATTTTATTCGTGTGACTACACCAATCAAGCGGCGTCGCGTATTGGTCATTTTTCACTTCCTTCGCTCTCGATACCTAGCTCTCGTTCATGCAATATCGTCGCAAGTCTCGCTATCTCCTTGCGGGCGATTTTCAAACGAGTGTGATCTGTCAATTGCCCTGTCGTAAACCGAAAGCGCAGCTTGAAGTAATCCTCTCGAGCATCGTCGAGGTAGGTTTGAATTTTTTCAGTGGATGCTTTCCGGATTTCTACCGTCTTCATCGCTTATCCCCTCCCAAGTGAATCACGCGAGGTGAACTTGGTTTTAATCGAGAGTTTATGCGTGGCCAAGCGCATCGCTTCCTTGGCTGCTTCTTCGTCCAAACCAGAGAGTTCAAACATGATTCTTCCCGGCTTTACAACTGCTACCCAATGATCAACAGCGCCCTTCCCTTTTCCCATGCGTGTCTCGGCTGCTTTCTGCGTCACCGGTTTATCTGGGAAAATCCGAATCCATACTTTCCCGCGCCGGCGCATATATCGAACCAACGCCCTTCGGGCAGCCTCAATTTGACGCGCAGTCACCCAACCGGGTTCGAGCGCTTGCAAGCCATAATCGCCGAAAGTGACTTCCGTCCCGCGGCTTGCTTTCCCTTTCATCCGCCCGCGCATTTGCTTTCTATGTTTAGATCGCTTTGGCATCAACATCGCCACACCTCATCGCTCAGGAAATGAGACATCTCACTCGCTGACGTACACATCCATCGCTTCCGACTCTTTTAAAGCTTCCGGTAATATCTCGCCTTTATAAATCCAAACCTTGACCCCAATTCGGCCGTAGTTTGTCAGCGCCTCAGCAAGTGCGAAATCTATGTCCGCTCGCAGAGTTTGCGCTGGAACACGTCCCTCACGCATCCACTCACGGCGAGCCATTTCATTGCCGCCCAGGCGGCCCGAGCACATTACCTTAATGCCCTCAGCCCCTTGCCTCATCGTCTGCCCGATTGCCCGCTGCATCGCCCGGCGATGGCTGATGCGTCTCTCGAGCTGATTAGCGATGTTCTCTGCCACCAGGCGAGCATCGAGATCAGGTTCTTTGATTTCCGAAATATCGAGCTTTACAGTTGTGCCTGTCAACTCCTGAATCATGCGGCGCAGTTCCTTCACGTTCGCACCCTTCCGGCCGATGACAATCCCCGGCCGAGCCGTGTGAACGATGATCTGGACGCTGTTCGGGAAGCGCTCGATTTCAATTTTCGAAATGCCCGCCCGCGGCGTGGCTTTGAATATCACATTACGAATCTCACGATCCTCGTGCAATTGATCTGCATATTTATCGGGCGTTGCAAACCAACGGGAGTCCCAGGTTTTATTGATCTTCAGACGAAAACCTACTGGATGGACTTTGCGCCCCATACTATCTCCTTTCGCTCAAATCCTTATTGTTCTCCCCACCACGAGCTGGATGTTATCTCAACGAGATTGCCTCCCGCTCAATGGTCAGGCTTAGGTTCTTCTCAGACCGCCTCAGCCTCACGCTCGCGGAGGATGACGCTAATATGTGAAGAGCGTCGCAACAATGGCTTGAACCGTCCGCGTGCGCCGAAGCGCCTCCAACGGCGTGTAGGGCCAACATCAGCATAAATGGTGTGCACAAAGAGATCATTTCTGCTAAGACCCATGTTCTCCTCGGCGTTCGCCACCGCGGAGCGAAGCAGTTTATAAACCGGCTTGGCTGCAGCCTTCTGCTCAAACCGCAATGCGCTCATCGCCTCAACGACATTCATGCCGCGTACAAGATCGATGACCAACCGCACTTTCTGCGGTGATATCGGGACATATCGAACTTTCGCTCGCACATCGACAGAATCCATCATTCTTCTTCCCTCGTGCGAGTGGTCCTGTCTCTCCCCACATGCCCTCGAAAAGTCCGGGTGGGTGCGAATTCCCCCAGCTTATGCCCAACCATATTCTCGGTGATGTAGATCGGCACATGGCGCCGGCCATCATGCACGGCGAGTGTATGACCGACCATTTGCGGGAATATTGTGCTCGCCCGACTCCACGTTCGGATGACCGTCTTATCGCCGCGCTCGTTCATCTCTTCAACTTTTCTTAGTAACTTCGGGTCAATGAAGGGACCCTTTTTCAATGATCTAGACATTCTTCTTCGCCTCCACCGTCTATGTTTTTAAAAGCTAACGGCGACGCTTTGATCGGTGACGGATAATGTATTTCTCCGTGCGTTTATTCTGGCGTGTCTTCTTACCCAACGTCGGCTTACCCCACGGACTTTTCGGTCCGGGCAAACCAATCGGGGATCTTCCCTCGCCGCCACCATGAGGGTGATCGCGCGGGCTCATCGCCGATCCACGCACTGCGGGTCGGATTCCCCTATGACGCTTCCGCCCGGCCTTCCCCAATTTAATGTTGCCATGATCAGGGTTGCCGACTTCTCCAACGGTTGCGTAGCATGTCTGGCGAACTCTGCGTACTTCGCCTGATGGCAAACGGATTGCCGCATAGGCGCCCTCTTTACCCAGCACCTGTGCTGAGGTGCCTGCGGATCTCACCATCTGGCCGCCACGCCCTTCGCTCAACTCAATGTTGTGAATGGTCGTTCCCAATGGGATGCTCGCTAGCGGTAGACTATTGCCTGGGCGAATTTCCACTTTGGGACCCGCAAGTACAGTATCGCCGACCTGCAATCCCAAAGGTGCGAGGATGTATCGTTTCTCGCCATCGCTATAGTGAAGCAGCGCCAGGCGGGCAGAGCGATTGGGATCGTATTCAATTGCAGCCACCCGAGCCGTAATTTCTCGCTTATCCCGCTTGAAGTCTACCTTGCGAATATGGC
This sequence comes from uncultured Anaerolineales bacterium, assembly GCA_965363875.1. Classification (GTDB taxonomy): domain Bacteria; phylum Chloroflexota; class Anaerolineae; order Anaerolineales; family E44-bin32; genus E44-bin32. Next base: position 2,346 of record CBDTTY010000016.1, on the reverse strand, counting down.
GTTTATGCCCACCTCCGCGATGTCGAACTGTGATTCGCCCCGTATTATTACGCCCTGCATAGCGTTTCCTGGCGATCAGAAGCGAAGCCTCAGGCTTGGTCTTCGTGATCTCCTCAAAGGTATGTCCGCTCATTCCCCGGCGACCGGGTGATGTGGGTTTATATTTTTTAACCGGCATTAAAGAACCCCTTCGAACACATCAATGTTGTCCCCTGGCTTCAGGGTAACAATCGCTTTCTTGTATCCGCCTCGCCGCACTTGGCGTCGGCGGTTCCGCAAACTGCGCGCCACCTTTGCGGGTCGATTAATAACATTCACACGCAAAACCGTTACATCAAACATCGCCTCAACCGCTTCTTTGATCTGCTGCTTATTAGCTTTCGAGTCAACTTCGAAAGTGAATTGATTCAAATTACTGCTCTGAAAGCTCGTCTTCTCTGTAATAAGCGGGCGACGCAGGATATCGTATAAGGTTGTCATCTCGACGCTCCTCAGCTGCCCAGATACGACTGGATCACATCCAGCACGTCCAGCGGCATGACCAGCCGCTCGTATCCCAGTAAATCGCGAATATTCAAATAATTAGCTCGCAATGTTTTCACTTTCTGCAGGTTGCGCGCCGACAACTCAACATTGGTATTCTCGCCCGACAGGATGATCAATGTGCTTGACTGTCCGGCGATGCGATTGATCACATCTACCATTTCCTTCGTCTTCGGCGCAGCCATTGAGAACTTATCAAGGACGATGATCTCATTTTGAGCAGCTTTAACCGACAGTGCAGAGCACAAAGCCGCCCGGCGCATTTTTCGGGGCATTTTCTGGCTGTAATCGCGCGGCCGAGGCGTATGAGCTCCCCCACCGCCAACCCAGATTGGCGAACGGCGTGATCCATGGCGCGCTCGTCCTGTACCTTTTTGACGCCACGGTTTCGCACCACCGCCACGGACTTCGCCCCGCGACTTAGTCTTGTGGGTCCCCAACCGCGCATTGGCAAGCTGTCGAACGAGTGCCTGATGCATCAGATCACGCTTGATCGGCGCTTCAAAGATCTGCGGAGGGAGATCCGTGGTATCTATCTTCTTTCCTTTAATGTCAATAACGTCTACTTTCATCGCTCGCTCCGGAGGACCTATTGCTTACGCACTTCTTTGATCATGACTACGCTTCCCCGAGCACCCGGCACACTTCCACGGACACCGAGTAAATTACGCTCAGGATCAATCAATTCCACGCGAATGTTCTGCGATGTCACCCTTGCTGTGCCCATGTGTCCCGGCATTTTCTTCCCCTTAAAAACTCGACCGGGGGTTGAGCCTGCGCCCGCTGATCCGGGGGCACGCTCGCGATCAGACTGGCCATGCGTCTTGGGTCCCCTGTGAAATCTATGTCGTTTAATTCCGCCGGCAAACCCCTTGCCTTTGCTGATGCCGGTGATGTCCACAAAATCCCCAACCTGAAAAACATCTACCTTGAGCTGATCCCCTTCTTTCAGATCTTCAACCGATTTCACCCTGAATTCCCGCAGATAGCGCAGCGGTGGTAAATCGTTTTTCTTCAGATGACCTAATTGGCCACCTGAGAGATGCTTGGGTTTGGCTTCGCCAAAACCGAGCTGAACGGCTTTATAGTGATCGCGCTTTGGGTGGCGAATGATCGTGACATAACAAGGCCCAGCTTCGATTAGCGTAACCGGGACAATATTGCCCGATTCATCGAAAACCTGGGTCATGCCGACTTTCTTGCCAATAAGCCCTTTCATTCTCTCTCTCCTATTTCAAATTCCTTGACGGGACTGTCAGCCAGGGCTTGGCTGCATCATCCCCGATCACCGTGTAGTAAACCGCCAGGGAAAGGAAGCTCGGGTTGTTGTTCCATTCGCCCGTCCGGCTCTTACACGGCCACTTTTTAACTCGTGCACCCTAAGATTCTTCTGTACTCCGGGGCACTCAAAATCAATTATTAAATCTTAATCTCAATATCTACACCGGCTGGAAGATTCAAACGCATTAGTGTATCGATTGTCTTCGTATCTGGCTCCATGACATCAATTAAGCGCTTGTGAGTCCTAATCTCAAAATGCTCATGTGAATCCTTATCGATGAACGTCGACCGGCGGACTGTGAAGCGTTCAATTCTGGTTGGCAAAGGGACTGGCCCGACTACTTTAGCGCCTGTGCGCTCGGCGGTTTCAACAATTCTCTGCGCCGATGTGTCGAGTACCCGATGGTCATATGCCTTCAGCCGGATTCGAATCTTCTGTTTTGCCATTGTTCACCTATTCCAGGATGTCTGTGATAACGCCCGCGCCAACCGTCAAACCGCCTTCGCGGATCGCAAACTTCG
>CBDTTY010000015.1:0-25014 GCA_965363875.1 uncultured Anaerolineales bacterium | reverse complement strand
TTCATCCCGGGGCCCGATTTTCCGACGGGTGGGATCATCGTGCGGAAATCCGACGATGTGGATCCACTGGCCTCAGCCTACGGCAGTGGACGCGGCAAACTCACGCTGCAAGCCCGCGTCCACATCGAGGACATGGGCCGCGGTCGCTCACGTATCATCGTCACCGAGCTGCCCTATCAAGTCAACAAAGCCAATCTGATCGAGCGCATCGCCGATATCGCCCGCGGCGGCGGGCTCGAGGGCCTGGCTGATCTGCGCGACGAATCCGATCGTGACGGTATGCGCATCGTGCTCGAACTTACCAAGACCGGCGTGCCTGAGAAGATCCTCGCTGAGCTCCATCGCCGAACGCCAATGCAGACGACTTTCAGCGTGATCATGCTTGCGTTGGTAGACGGTGAACCGCGGATGTTGAGCCTGAAGCAGGCACTGCGAGTCTTCCTCGAGCACCGGTTGGAGGTCGTCAAACGCCGGAGCGAGTACGACCTGGCTCGCGCCAAGGAGCGCGAACACATACTCTCTGGCTTACGGATTGCTTTGAAAAATCTGGACGACATCATCCAGATGATCCGGACCTCCAGAGATCCCGACCAGGCGAGTCAGCGTCTTCAACAGCGCCTGAAACTTTCTACTCTCCAGGCACAGGCGATCCTAAATATGCCGCTGCGCAGACTCTCCAACCTCGAACGCAAGAACATCGAGAAGGAGTACAAGGAGATCCTCGCCCAAATTAAAACCCTTGAGAGTCTCCTGCGTTCTCCGAAGAAGATGCGCAATTTAATCGCCGAGGAACTTACTGAAATCAAGAATAGCTTCAGCGACCGTCGACGGACGATGATTGCCCAGACAACGAAAGGGAAACGCACGGCGGTTTTGGCCGCGGCGGATATCACCCCCGATAAAGACACCTGGGTGGTGGTCACCCCGTCGGGGATGATTTACCGCACGCCAACAGCACGCCTGCCGAGTCTCTCCGGGCGCGGCGCCCCTGAGTTGGTCATCGGCGCCAACTCTCACGATCTACTCTATCTTTTCGACGCTCAAGGTCAGGCATCCGCCCTTCTTGTTCACACGCTGCCTGAGAGTGACGATTCCAATGGGGCGAAGCAGGTCTCTGGCGCTACAGCGTTCGACCTCGACTCCGCACTCATCGGTGGTATTTCCATCCCGGCCGACAAGATCGGTCAGGATGATGGCGATGGTTTCCTGTTCCTCACGACACGCAACGGCATGGTGAAAAAAACCAGCCTCGCCGCCATGCCCGGCCCATCAGCGAAAACTTTCGAAGCAATCCGGGTCGGTACCGGCGATGAACTCGGATGGTCGGAATTGACTTCAGGTAATGACGACGTCCTGCTTGTGAGCACTGCGCGGATGGCCATCCGTTTCTCTGAGAAAGAGGTCCGCCCGATGGGACTCTCCGCTGCGGGCGTCCTCGGTATCCGCTTGGGCGGCACAGATGTTCAGGTCGTTGGAATGGGGGTTGTTCGACCCGATCAGGAACTGTTCTTGATTACGGAGGAAGGCCAGGCCAAACGCAGCGCGCTCAAACAATTCCCGCGTCAGGGCCGTCACGGCAAAGGAGTGCTCACCTGGAAATCCGGCGAAGCCGCCAAAATCGTAGGGGCGGTGATCGGTGAGATTAAAGATCGCGCCGTCGTGCATTTCTCGCGCGGCGCTCCACGCTCTCTGCGCTTCGGTGATGCACCCAGGCGGGCGCGTGCTTCTTCCGGCAAGGTTGTTTTCGAGCTGGAGGGGAAGAACCGAGTACGACGGATCTCACCATCCCTTCCTCGAACAACAATTGCACCGCAGCCCGTCAAGAAGGTGAAAACCCAAAAATCAAAATCGAAAAAGGCAGCGAAGGGGAAGACCTCGAAGAAAACTAGTCCTTCGACGAAAGCCGGGACGGCAAAGCCTAGAAGCAGTAAGAAATCCTGAGTCCCTCGATTGCGGCTAGCGTCGATGGATAATGGGGAAATGGGTACACACACGGGTGCGCCAAGCGACCGGGCAGTCAATCATTCCGGGGAAACATCAGAGGTAACGCGACGCTGAACCCCTACTCGGGGAGCGTGTAGATGATCTGGCTATCTGCGCGCGCACAACCCTTGCAGGCCGGGACAACCTTAGACCCCTTTGTCAACGTCCCTTCATAAGCGGTTCCACCATACTCCGCGACCCAGCCATCAAGCACAAACGCCAGCACTCCTGCGGCGGGAATCCACTCCCCATTATAGCGACGGGCAACATGAATGTGCGTTCCAGTCGAAATCCCGCCCTCGCAGGATGGGAAACCAAGAAGATCGCCCTTCTTCACCTTAACCCCCTCTGCGATTCTTCCTTCCGTAGCCACATGGAAAAAGAAAAGCACCCAGCCCGTACGCTCGTCCCCATCCCCATCGAGATCGAGTATCACAGTCGCCTCCGCGCTGCGGGCGATCACACCTTCAGCCGGCGCAGTGAACCACACCTTAGACTCCACACAACCGCTCTCCTCTGAAGGCGGGGCGAAATCGAGCGCGCCGAATGGCAAGCTCGTTCCCCAGGCTGGATGCGGTCCTCCGGTGAAATCCCATACGCTATTGGGAACAAAGGGCAGTCCAAGTTCAGGCTGCTGCAAACTGGCAGGGATGAGATCGATTTCCATGGCAAAGGGTTCTCCCCACAACGCTAGATAGGTCTGGTAAAACCCTTCCGGGCTCACGGCCGCTTCGAACGCTTCTTTCCCGTATAAACCTGCGAAGAACTGGTACAGAGCAACGGTGCCGGCGTTCTGCCAAGGGTCGGGCTGGACGACAAGCCCATCCGCCAGTTCGATCTCTTTTAAGGATCCCCCCCGCCAGCCGTAATATCCATCGTTAATGCGTTCCGCGGCCCAGAGCAATTGCCAGAACAAACCACGATAGCTGCGGTCTTGGACACCCATAGGGTAGATACGCTCATCAGCGTCCGGAAATGGCAGGCTCAAAGCCTGGCTCTGGTGCTCAAGCAATGCCAACAGCAGCCGGGGGTTAATCGAGTAATTTAAGGAGATGATTTCGACAACCTGCCAGGCTTCCCGCTGCCGTTTATAGGCGAAAGTATCCAGATCCGTGAGAAAACCAGCGCGCTTGAGAACCTCCGAGCGTATATCGAAACTCACCGCGGATGGACCGTTCACAACTTCGCTGTCAGGGAGAATATGGAACGTCGATCCTGTAAGCGGTGAGTAATAGGCCGGAACAAGCAGCGGGTATCCGCTGGGGAGCGTAGTTATTGCACCGGGGAGGTCCGGATTTTCTGCCCGGATTTCATCCTCGGTTGTGTTGAAATGAGAGGCGATCGCTGGTAAGGTGTCGCCGCTCTGGGCGAGGTACTCAAATATCTGGCCCGGCGAATGCGGTCCCCGCGTGGGCAAAGGTGTTGCACTGACCACCAGAACGGGTTCTTCAGGCGTCACGGTCGTGCTGGCAGCGGGATTGGCTGGAAGGCATGCGCCCATGAGCATTCCTGCGCAAACCAGTAACGCCGTAATCAGGGAAAGATGCTTGTTCATCGCGTGATCAGAGACTCCTGGGAAGCGCAAGAGCACGCCAAGACCTCTTGACCATCCTTCACAAGAGCACCTTGATAAGGTTTGGAGCCAGCCAGCGCGATCCATCCATCCATGTTAAAGGGGAGAGGACCATCCGCAAGAATCCACTCGCCGTTGTACATGCGGGCGATATGGATGTGCGTCCCCGTGGCGATTCCCCCCTCGCAGGATGGGTGTCCGATACGGTCACCTTCGTCGAGCAAACTTCCGACGGGAACACGATCCTTATGATCAACATGCAGGTAAAGCAGTGCCCACCCACTGTGTGCACGCCCATCTCCATCGAGGTCGAGAACCACAGTTCCATTATCAGATCGTACGACGATGCCCGGCGCAGCGGCGACCACCCATTCTTCCGACAGCACACACCCCGAAACACTTGAAGCGGGGGCGAAATCCAGCGCCGCCCAGGCGCTCTCACGCTCCCAGGCCCCATGCGGTCCGCCCGTATACGCCCAAATCTTGCCGAGTTCGAAGGGCAGGATGAGGTCTGGCTGTTCAACCCCTGGTTCAAACAACGGATACTCATACGCCCAGGGGTCTCCGAATAGATCCTCATATACTCGCAAGAACCCTTCCTGGCTGATTGCTCCCTCCCAAACCTGCTGAGTATGGCCGATGGAGAAGAAATGCTGAAGAGCGACTGTGCCCGCGTTCAGGTCAGGTGCCAGTCGCAGCGAACCAGTATTCCAGAATTGGACATCTGTGAGAGTCCCAGCCCTCCAGCCGTAGTAGCCATTCCCGAGTTCGTTAGCCAACCAGGTGAGTTGTCGATACAAACCGGGGATTTGCTCTTGCTCATATCCCAACGGATAGTTGAAGGCATCACCATCTGGAACAGCCGGGTTTGTTACCCAGCCAGCGATATACTCGACCATCGCCAGAAGCAAACGAGGGTTGATGGAGTTGTTGAGCGCTACTCGCTCCACAATTTCAGCACCTGATAGCCATTGTGTGCCGACGGTCTGGCGGTATGAGTGTAGATAGCCATTCTGAGCCGCCGCGAATTCTACAGCGTTAAAATCCGATGCGTGAGGTGAGAAAATGAGTTCGCTATCAGGGATCAGCCGCTCATCAGGTCCAATAGCGGTCAGCCTGCGGGGAATCATCAACAGCTGCCCGGGATCGATCAAGCCTGGATTGACGGGGAGAGGGTCCGGAGATTCAACCTCCACCGGTAAGACGCCAAAACGCACAGCTACGGAATGTATGCTGTCGCCGGGTTGAGCTTCATAGAGCACCAACTCCGGTTCTTCCAAACTCATCGTAGTCGGTGTAGCCGGGAAAGTTGGGGAGGCAAGCGGCTCCGGTCGCGCCGGGGTATCCGTGGCCAGAGGAATTGGCGTGAAGATAATTTCCGATGGCTCTGCTGATGGCGGCGCCGGGGATGTAGGAGAGGGCAGCCCTCCTGAGCCAATCCCCCCAGGCGGGGGAACATCTGCTCGCGAGCATGCAAGTGTTGCCAGAATCAGCGCGGCGAGAGGCAGCCAGAGGCTCCACCGTCTGGCGGTCCGACTGGCTTCGAAATTACCCTCAACGCGAAATTTGATTGAATTCATTGCGGCATGCACACGCTTCTAATACGACAGAATCCTTGCTAAGATAGCCATCATAAGGCCACTCAGCGCCGGACGAAACCCAGCCATCCATCTCAAACGGGATAGGACCATCAGCGGGAATCCACTCGCCATTATACTTCCGAGCGAGGTGTAGATGCGTACCGGTGGTTACCCCGCCCTCACACGAAGCGTGCCCAATCAGATCTCCGGCTTGCAGAACCGTACCGGCTTGCACCCGATGACGAGATTCGATATGCATATACAGCAAAACCCACCCCGTCTGCTCATAACCATCCCCATCCAAGTCGAGCAATACCTCCCCATTCTGCGCACGCACAACCAGCGCATCGGCGGCGGCGACAACCCACTCATTGGAAATGACGCAGCCGAACGCGTTCCCGGGCGGGGCGAAGTCAAGCGCCGCCCATCCGGCGTAATCCCCCCAGGCGCTGTGCGGTCCGCCAGTGAACGACCAGACAAATCCATCTTCAATCGGCAGTTGCAGGATAGGCTGCTTCAAATCCGCGGGCTGCAAAGGCTCTACACGCCGTTCAAACGGATCGCCAAAGAGGTCGGCATAAGTGAGGGCAAACCCAGCCTCACCCACGACCTGCCTCCATGCGTCCGCGGGGTATAGTTGGGAGAAAAGCATCTGTACACCTGCCGTGCCGGCATTGATCCCCAATCCGGGGTTGATCACATAACCGTCCGTCAGTATAAATGGGCCCGACCAATCCGCTCTCCAACGATAAAAACCGAGATTTAGCTGATCGGCCGCCCATGATAGCTGCGGGAAGAGACCCTCCCAGCTGTAGGCGACATATCCCAGCGGGTATAACCGGCTTTGCGGCGATGGTTCTAGTTGGGTGAGCCACCCACCTTGATATTCCAGGAGACCCAACAACAGAAGCGGGTTCACCGAATAGCGCTGAGCGACCAATTGGATGATGCCCGCGCCGCTCATCTCCTCACCCTCCACTTCCTCCATATAACCCCGCAAGTATCCATACCAATGGTCCACCACGGAGTAGATATCCACATAAATATTCGCGGGACCAAATACCAATTCAGAATCTGGGAGTATCTTGTGGGACGGTCCCGGCGGCTGCGGCTGCGGCGCGGGGATGTACAATGCCTGCCAAACACTCAATATATCTGGGTTGAGAATAGCATTCGCCTGGACGATTAGGTTAGCGGACACACCAAACTGGATCGCTATCGAATTTAGCGAATCCCCAGGTTGAACAATGTAGCTCTCCGCTTCAGTCCGAAGTTGCGGAGGCTCACGAAACGGATCCGGTGTGGGGGTGCCGAGAACCGCCATTGGCAGGGATGGCAGGCTCTGATTCTCATCTGGACTCAACTGTGACGACACACTTTCATCTTGTGAAGCCGGCAGGTTTCCCAGCCACGGTTCAATTAAGCGCGTCGTAGGAGTGGAGGTTGGAGAGACACTGCAGCCCGCAAGAACGATAACAAAAAACAAGGCGGCGGCAATATTTCGATCTTTCAGTGAAAATAACACAAGGTTTGACATAAGGGCTGATGTTAAACAAAAGGGTAAAATCTATCCTCTTCCCAGGTTAGGAGCATTTTCGGCGCTGCCGTAATAGAACTCGCTTTATCCGGTTCAAGAATCGTGCCAGCCCGTCTGTCAACCCTTATTCCAAGGTAAGGCATTTCTGCATCAAATGTACAGGCTCATCTACGTTCTGTATCCGACCGCGATCGTCGACGTATGACCACCGGCCAGGATCCTCTGTGAAGATCGAATAACCCAAACTTTGATAGAGCCGCACAGCGTCATGATTGTCTTTTGCTACCGAGATGATCGAACGGTGATAGGCGCGTTTAAGAAGGATCGACTCCGCGTGATGGACCAACGAAGTGCCGATCCCCTGCTTCCTGAATTGCGGTTTTACCCGGAAGGAATGAAGGTAGCCAGCCTGTTCGTTAGGAAAGTGACGGCTCCACGATGGGCGAAAGTAAATAAAGATTTGACCGATGATTTCACCCTCAACCTCTGCCACGAGCAGAACCCGATTTCCGCGTTTGGAATCCCGCATTGCATGGCTATACATGCGCCGATAGTGTGTATACTCCCCATCCCATTCAAGCGCCAATAAGTCGGCATCCGTCGCATGCCGGATCCGGACCGCAGTTCGATCAACCATTGGCGAGGGCTTCCTTCACCATGTTCGTCAAGAGCGCTTTCTCCTGCACCCCATCCCGGATTTCTCCATCCAGCCAGGCAGCTCGCAACTTCCACAGAATCTCACCGTAGATCGGTCCCTGCGGCAATCCCATCGCACGCAATGCCTCCCCATCCGCTTCCGGCTGGATAAAGCGCCATTTTCCAAGGTATTTTTCCAGGATTTGACAGATCTCTGGTCGATCATTCAACGCCATGCAGGAAGTGATGAGCACTCGCTCTTGTACATCATCCAGTCTGGCAACGACCACGCTCGGCGCTGTGGTCGCCGTCAGAGATTGCAGGAAACGATTGAGGTCAACGGTTTCGAGAATATCGCGCAGAACCGCGGCGGGAAACCGCAGCCGGCGCCCAACCCCCTCGGCCTCCTGGGGAGTCAAGCGGAAAAGCCATATGGCGTAATAAAGAAAATCTCGTTCAGGAGATTCCTTAAGACGCCATGAATCGGGCGGCTCGAAGGATTTTATTGCTTCAATACGCGCTTCAAGCCATTGATCCCACCCTAATGCCGTGTGTATCGCTTCAAGCAAACCTAGCGCTTGAAGCCGCGCCATGATCCCGGCGAATTTGGGTTCATTGAAAATCGTATCGAACTCGCTGCGTATACGTTCACCGCTTACACGATCCAACAACGAAATCGCCTCGTTCAGCAACTCCAATGTCCGATCTTCAATCTGAAATTCGAACCTCTGCTCCAGTCGGACAGCCCGCAATATTCTTGTTGGGTCATCCATGAAGCTTAGGGAATGCAGGACGCGGATCTTCTGATTCCGCAAATCCCGGCCGCCACCCCAATGGTCGAGCAGTTGACCGTAATAACGACCATCCAGTCGCAGTGCGAGGGTGTTAATCGTAAAATCACGGCGATGCAGGTCGAGCTTGATACTCCCACGCTGGACCGAAGGCAACGCGGTAGGGTGAGTGTAGAATTCCGTACGAGCGCTGACGAAGTCTAAATATTCAGGAAGCGAATTGGCCTCGAGCGATTCGCTTTCCAGCGCCGTGCAAAACTGCCTATTCCCAAGATCAAGCTGCCATTTCGCCGTTCCAAAACGCTGATGGCTGCTCTCGCGACCACCAAAGGCTGCAGCCAGACTCCGCGCCAGGCCTATCGCATCCCCCTCAACGACGATGTCATAATCCGCACTCGGTGCATTGAGGATCAGATCGCGGACGAAACCGCCTACGATGTAGAGCGCATCGCCGCGCTCTTCCGCCTCACGTGCGACGAGACGCAGCAGCGCCAACCGCGGTCCGGTAAGCGCCTCTTCTAATTCCCCTGCCAGGTTGGGTTTGTATTCACTTTCCAATCCCTTCCCCAGGGAATTCAATAGATCGGTGCGTGTAACAATCCCAACAATCTCGCCTGAGTCCGGATCAACGACCGGAACCTGACCCCAGCCGTGCTCGATCATCACTTTCTGCAAATGATTAACCGAGTCATCCATGCGGACCACAAGATCGCCTGCTTCCATAATACGCGAGACCGGTTGGCTGCCCATGCCATGTGAGAGCGCCCTGTCAACCGCCCGGCGGGTGAGTAAGCCGCACACCCGCCCGCTCTCCACAATTGGGTAACCCTCGTGACCAAATCGCTGCATACGCTCGCCCACGTCTGAGATCTTCACATCCGGACTGAGCAGCTGAGGATCACGCGACATAATCTCCCCGACTGTGGGTGCGGGCTCGATGGAAGAACCGAGAAACTCGATGAGTTCATCACGCACTTGTGCGCAATTCCGGTCGCGGATTAACGCCGCGGCTGCCCGGGCGTGCCCGCCGCCGCCGAAGTGCTCTGCGACTGCTCCCACATCTAACTCGTCCGTCGTTGATCGAGCAACAAGCTGAACGCTTCCGTTCAATCCCACCAGGACAAATAGGCCTTCAGGGTCAAATACATCCCGGAGCTTATGGGCAAGCGTTGAAATCTCCTCCACTAAACCGCGCACTTCACCACAAGCCAAAATGATCGAGAGACCGTGATACTCATGAGTCTCGATATTTTCCAGCAGACGATCGTAGAGATCGCGCTGTCCATTCGAGAGCGGGTGATTCAAGAACTCGCCAACCAGATTGAGATCCGCCCCCCGCTCCAGCAGCCAGGCGCTGGCGCGCACATCCCTTGGCGTTGTACTGGCATAAGAGAGACTGCCGGTGTCCTCGTAAATACCGAGCAGGAGAAGAGTTGCCTGAACGGGTGAGAGATTCCTGCCTGCTTCCTGGATCTCCTCCACGAGCAATGTCGCTGTTGCCCCTACTTCCTCAATATGAGCCGTCCAGGTGGGGTCCATGTCGTCACCAGGTGGATGGTGATCGATCAGGTGGACCTTAGTATCCGCACGCACGCCCTTGATCGACGGCGATGATTGCGTATCGACGACTGTTAGCCGCTCGACGCGGCTGCGCGGCAATTCATCGAATTCCACAAACGGTAGATGGTCACCATACAGCGTGACAAACGCCCGGACATTGCGGTTTACACGCCTGGGCAGAACGGGCATCGCCTCGAGATCCAGTAAACGGACACCGAGTAAGCTGGCAACAGCGTCGAAGTCGGCCTGCTCATGCGTACAAACGAGATGCATTGTCTGGATTTCCTTCCGAAATCTCTACCCAAATCTAGAAATAAACTATGTCAACATCTGTTCGGATTATACAACGGGGTATACCTGGTGCGCTTGGATTCCTGGAAGGGGGTATCCTTTCATGCTTACAGATATAGCCCTCGCGAGCAACATCGTAGGGGCTTCTCGGTGGGTTTATCCTGAGCCCTGTCCTGAGCCTGTCGAAGGAGAAACCGAAGGGTTCGGCATGACACTATGAGACGGGAATCCAGTTCATAGGGAGGGTTCTCGGCTCCACAGATGGAGCCTATTTACCAACAATATAAAGATCCTTCCGCACTTCGGGTTAGGTTATCCCTCGCCCGGTGTCTGACCTTGCTCCATCTGGTCAATGAGATTCTGTGCAGCCACATCAGGTTCAACCCCCTGGAAAACAACATCTGCGACAGCATCCTCAACCGGCTTAATGTGGTCTTCCGAATCGATCCACAGTGACAGCGGTACACCGGAGCGCAGCATCGAAGCGATCTCAAGCATGTTCGAATCGATAATTTCAACCGTCGTATCGACCGGGATGTGGGCCGCGCCTTGAAAGTCGCTCAGTCGAGCCTGCGCCTCGGAGCTGAATATGTGCTCCACAAAAGCCCATGTCACCTCGAGATCCTGCGGTTGTATCCCCCTCGACAAGTAGATATTTTCAGTCCAAACCAGGCTTTGCAGGGGCCGGTCAGCAGGCTCATAGAGCGGCCAGGGATCAACTTTCAGATTCGTGATCCCTAGTGCATGCGCAAGTTCACCAATACGTGACGATTCTTCAACAAGCCAGGCTGACTCGCCAGCTAAAAATCTCGAGAGATCCTCATCCGAATTCATGACAGCAGGTCCGACTGCTCGAAGGTCGCTCATCACTTCCAGCCAACAAATCCCCTGCGGCAGTTCCAGGGCAATTTCACCTTGCGGTCCAATGAACGATCCATTACAAATCGAAAGCTGGGGCGCGGAAAAACCAAACCCGAAATCCAGCACGGTAGCCGTTTGATCACCATCCTGTTGATTGAGGCCTACTTCGATCCAACGTTCAACCGTCCGCGGCGCCTCCGCCGCTCTAGACCTGTTCCGGAAGAGGACCATGCCCTGAAATTCAAGCGGGAGTCCGAGCATGTGGCTATCGTAGACTACCTGTGTCCACGCCGTCGGATGGATCCTTCGTTCAAATTCGGCGTTAACCATCGAAGATGGATCCAGGATCATCTCACCCTCATAGAGGCGCGGACCCCAGAGCGAGGGCCCGAAGATGATCGTCGGCGGCGTACCCGCGCGGCTTGCCTCTTCGAATGCGCTCAATAATTCGTCCGTCGGATAATAGGAGAGTGAAAAATCGACCGTCGGGTAGTCGCGCGAGAACGACTGGATGATCTCCTGGAGAGCCTCCATCTCCTCCGGTGCCCAGTCCAACCAGATAATGATCTCGCCGGTACTCGCAGGCGTGGGCTCCGCTATCTGCGTCGGGGTGGACGCCGTTGTGGGCGTCAGGCTATCGGGCATTTCCGTTGGAATGCTTGAGAAATCAGAATCCGGTTGACATGCAGATACCCCAATTAAAGTCAGGCATAGCACAACACAGATGGTCATCCATCCTGGTATGTGGTTTAAGGGGGGCTGCTTTGGATCAGGCCGCTTCAGTAGAACCATGTCATTTCTCGAGAGGGTTGTTGAGCCCTGGCTTGCGGGTTGGACCTCCACGCATATCCATACCGACTGAGTCTAACATAAGATTACTACTGACTCTAATGCGGACGCAGATCCAAAGGCTTATGCACTGTTGTTAGGTAGGATACCGCCATCAATCGCCCGTAAGGCACACCCAGGAGAGATGCAGATCCTCCCCACCATTCACATCCATACAGACAAGTGAGGCAATGAGGCTATAATCAGCAGCATGCATGAAATTCACCCCAATCACTGGCGGCTCATACAATCTCCCCCGGCTAGCGGCGGCTGGAACATGGCTCTTGACGAAGCCATCCTCGAAGCCGTGGGGCGAGGCGAATCGCTCCCAACCCTGCGCTTTTACGCCTGGGACCCCCCTTGCATCTCACTCGGCGTTGCCCAACCTATTCGTGATGTTGACTTGAAGCGGCTGCGCATGAAACGATGGGATCTCGTTCGCCGCTCCACAGGGGGGCGGGCGATCCTGCACACAGACGAACTCACCTATGCTGTTATAGCACCCATCGACAACCCCCACCTCGCCGGCGGCGTTCTCGACAGCTACCGCCATTTGAGCGCTGGCCTCGTCGCCGGATTGCAGCACATGGGCATGTCCGTAGAGATAGAGCCCGAAAAACAACTTACAGAGGAGGAGCGGGGAAATCCGGTTTGCTTCCAGGCGCCTAGCGCCTATGAGATCACAGTCAAGCAAAGAAAGCTGCTTGGCAGCGCACAGGTTCGGCGCCGGTACGGCATCCTCCAACATGGGACCCTGCCTTTGAAGGGCGACATCACGCGCATATGTGAAGTGCTGCAGTTTGATAGCGAGGAGGACCGCACCTCAGCCGCGGATGCTCTCCGAACCCGTGCTGCGACAGCAGAAGAAATGCTGGGGAAACCTTTGTCGTGGGAGATGGCCGCGCAGGCGATGAGTGAAGGATTTCGTCAGGCGCTGGAATTGCAGCTCGAGTCAGAGGATCCCACCCCCGGAGAGCTCGCCCGAGCCGAAGAACTGCAAGGCGAACGCTTCACAAGCGCCCAATGGACGGAACGTATATAGTGCTAATGCAAAGCAGTTTTGATGGGTTGTCTGTCTGAGCTGAAGCAATGCGGAGGCGGCTAATAAAGAGTAATTGCCACCAACAGTCAGTGTGATCGATGATCGTTCAGACTGCGAATTTCTGGGGGTGGATTATTGTGAAACTGAGGTGAAGCGCACGTTCGAGAATCCCAACGACCCCAGAAGACGGAACAGATAGGCCTGTGCATTAACCTGCGCCTGCTCGAGAATCCCATCGCTCAACGCGGCTTCCAGGATCTCTTTCTCGGCCGCCAGGCGAGCGGCAGATTCAAGCTCGACGTCACCGCGCCGCAAGAAACCAACTTCACGGTCGTATACGTACGTCTTCTCATTATCCAATGCAGCGATAAAGATCTCTGCCGGGGGGAGTTGGAGCGTGACCATCCCCTTCTCATCGATCGAGATATCACTCTCTGTGATTTCCGCCAGATCCACTCCAGCGATGACCGAGCCATGGGCAACAAGCAGGAGCCTATCCCCAAACAAGAAGCCGAAAGGACCCTGGCGAGTCTCTGCCGTGATGACCTTCTCAACCGAATATTGGATAGTCTCCAGGCGAGCCAGCGCCTGTACCTCGTGAATAATTGTCACTGGATCGGGGATGATGGTCGGGGTGGGATGGAGCAATCTGGCAACTTCTGTGGATACTCCCTGTTGGAGTTCAATCACAGGTTGTGTCGCCTGCTGCACCCCGCGCAGGAGGACGGCAACTGAAAGCGCCAGGAATATCACGACAGCGATAAGTATGATAAAAACGGCTTTTTTCATAGTTGCGCATTATACCAAGAGCAGCTGCTTCTTGTGTCCGTCCGTCATACGGTCTAAACTCAGCGCATGCACGTCGCCGTCGTCACGATCGAACTCTATCTCCCCGGCTGCAACTCCTTGAAAGAGAAACGCAGCAAGCTTAAACCGCTGCTCATAAGGTTGCAGCGTGAGTTCAATATCTCCACCGCCGAACTGGAGCATAATGATCTACACAGGTCTGCGGGGATCGCCTGCGCGGTTGTTGGGAACAACGACCGCCACCTACAGCGGACGTTGGAGACTATTCCCAGATGGATCGAACGGAACCGGCCAGACCTTCAGGTCGTTGATCATCAAATTATCCTCCTCTAAACTCGGAGGAGGTTAAGGAGTCTTCCATGGATTTAGGATTAAAAGATCGAGCAGCAATTGTCACCGCCGCGTCCCGCGGATTAGGGAAAGCTGCGGCGCAAGCGCTTGCACGAGAAGGCGCGAATATCGCTCTTTGTTCCCGCACGGATCAGATCTTCGCTGCAGCAGAGGAGATTCAACAGGAGACCGGCGTGGATGTGCTCGCCATACAAACAGACCTGACCGAACCGAAGCAAATTGAAGCGATGATTTCTAAAGCACACAACCACTTTCAAAAAATCGACATCCTGATCATCAATGCCGGAGGCCCTCCTCCGGGAGGTTTCCTCGATCTCAACCCTGAGGATTGGACCACGGCATTTGATCTAACCGTGATGAGCGCCGTGAGGCTTTGCTACGCCGCCGTGCCGCACATGCTTGAACAAGGACACGGCTCCATCGTCGCAACGCAATCCTACTCCGTCAAACAGCCGATCGATAACTTAATTCTTTCAAACTCGCTGAGGATGGCCGTGATCGGTTTGGTGAAGTCACTGGCGAATGAACTCGGGCCGAAAGGGATCCGCGTGAATTCGATCAACCCAGCCTGGACCTGGACGGATAGAGTGCAGCAGCTCATGACGGATCGCGCCGAGCGCAGTGGGACAACGGTCGATGAGCAGGCAGGAAAAGTCACGGAAGACGTACCGCTGGGTCGGATGGGAACAGTCGAAGAATACGGAAAGGCCATCGCCTGGTTGGCTTCACCCGCGGCATCCTTCATCCATGGACACGCGCTCATGTTCGATGGTGGCGCAACAAAAGCCACGCTTTAGCGACACACAATCATTCGTTAACCCGTTTAAACCTGAACCACGCAGCGAAGGCTGCGTGGTTAGTTAAGGGAAACGCGGTTGCCAGCCAGCGATCCAAACAAATGTTTCAGGCTGCGATAACTTGCTCCACCCTGAGCCGTCTACGCATCAGCGTGCGCAGCCTGGAAGCGAGTAAACTAGCGTGAACGGGTTTGATAAGGTAATCATCTGCCCCTGCATCCAATGCCCTTGCTACACTCCCTGGGGAGCCAATCGCAGAGAGAATAAGGATCGGGACATCACAGAATTCACGGATTCTCTCACATACTTCCCAACCGTCCATGGTGGGCATTAGCAAATCGAGGATAATGACATCTGGCTGCTCGCTGCGGCACGCCTCGACACCTTCTTCACCGCTGAATACCGCTCGAATTTGAATGTCTTGGCCCCGCAATAGCGTACGCAGCATGATCGCGAGATCTGGGTCGTCGTCGATGAGAAGTACGTCTACAGCCATATTTACCTTACCTTTCACTGTAGCTATTATCCTTGATTTTTAGTTACTTGAACCTTACAAGGTCCTTTCATTGCAAAGCGGGCTATGCTTGCTAGGAATCAGCAGAAAGGCTATGATGGCTTCAATAGAATTCTACAGAGGGTTCCGCATGCCAAAGTCTTCCCAACAATCTTCCAATATTCAATTGATCCTATGCCCCCAATGTGAGCACCCTCTCCCGGGGGATGCGAGGACCTGTCCCAATTGTGGAATCGACCTGGCTCTCCTTTCCCTCCTTGGGGAAAAAGCCTACCTCGATGGCTCACCAATGTACGCTCCTATGGACACAACGCCGCAATGGCTCGTGCCCCGCATCGGGGATTTCCTCATTAAGCAGGGTGAGATCACAGAGGAGCAGCTCAAGATGGCCCTGGCGCGCCAGAAAGAGGCTGCGGAAAGCGGCGAGCATGTCCTCCTCGGCCAGACGCTGCTAGAACTGGGCTACCTGGAGCGCGAGACTCTGGATCGAGCGATAACTCAGCAGATCGTAGAATTGCATGCTGCCCTTCAGGAATCAAATAGGACTTTGCAGCAGCGGGTAACGGAGAGGACGAAAGAGCTCAGGCATGCACTCGAGCGACTGACCGAGATCAACCAGATTAAAGCCAATCTCATCTCCAATATATCGCATGAACTTAGGACGCCGCTAGCGCATATCAAGGGGTATGTTGAGCTTTTCGTTGACAGTCAGTTGGGCGATCTCACAGAGGAGCAAAGCGAGGCGATGCAGGTGACTCTACGAGCGACAAATCGCCTTGAAGGTTTGATCGAAGATTTGATTGAGTTCTCAACCGCGTCACGAGAGGGCATCACACTCCACCTGCAGCCGGTTTCGATACCAGAGTTGATCGACGAAGTACTCAATCGCTCCACCGAGAAGGCGAAAAAAGCAGGCGTCACCTTGGAAGCCAAGCTGGCAAATGATTTGCCTGATTTACAGGTGGACCCTGAGCGGCTCTCCTGGGCGATCTTCCAGTTGGTCGATAATGGGGTTAAATTTACCCCTGATGGGGGAAAAGTGAACGTACAGGTTGGAATCGAGGATCTGGGGATACATTTTGTGGTATCCGACACAGGCATTGGCATTCCCGCAGATCGCATCCAGGAGATCTTCGAGCCATTCCACCAGCTAGACGGCTCTCCGACAAGACGATACGGAGGTGCTGGCTTGGGTCTTGCACTTGTTGAGATAATCGTAGATGCTCACGGTGCTGAATTGTCTGTTGAAAGCCAGGAAAGCCAAGGGACGAAATTTGAATTTACGATCCCTTCAGCTTCAGGGAATAAATGACTGGTCCATTAATTCCGACTGAATCTCTTACGTACGGCACGGAATTAAACGCCGTCTACGCCATCGCTCGCATCGTCGCAGAAACCTTTGATACCGATGCGGGACTCGATGCGATTTTCCGTCTTGCACGCACAATCTTCATATTCGATACCGTCGCTCTTTATCTCGAGAATGAAGAGTCACACGAGATAGAACCCAGCTATGCTCGCGCACTGGGTCGGGGCAGATCGCGCGGGGCGGATCTCGATTGGGGCGAGCCAGCCGCAGAGGAAGCCTTTCGCTCCGGCCAAACCGTGCTGCGCCAGGAGGACGCCGGCCCGATCGTGAAAGGACGTGAGCGGCGACGCGATTTTCTCGGCTTACCGCTGCTCGTCAGCGGGCGTTGCGTAGGAAGCCTCGCCTTTGGAAGATTCGGGGGACCATCTTTTCCATCGGAACACATTCAATTAGCGGAGTTTGTCTCCTGGCATGTTGGGCAGCTCCTGGAGAACCGCCGTCTCTCCCGACGCATCGCTAGTTTGGAAGCACAACGTGAACTGACCCGTATGCAGGATGATTTCATCTCAACAATCTCACATGAACTGCGAACACCGCTGGGGTTTATTAAAGGATACGTTACAACACTCTTGCGTGAGGATACAGAGTGGGATGAGACAAGCCGCGATGATTTCCTCAAAATCATCGACGATGAAGCGGATCGACTCAGCGAACTCATCGACAACTTATTGGATTCATCCCGACTGGAAAGCGGGACTTTGAGCATGACTTTCGAGCCAGCTCGCCTCGGGCCTGTCGTCCGAGCTATGATTCAAAGAGTCGAGGGGGCCACTCCAGAAATCGAGGTCATCACGGAGATGCCCGATGACCTCCCGATTCTCGAGATCGATTCAACACGCATTGCACAGGTTCTCGATAACTTCCTAACCAACGCCTCGAAATACGCGCCCGGGGCGAAGGTATATATTAAAGTAGATGCCAACGACGAACGTGTGCGTGTCGAAGTTCGGGATGAAGGTCCTGGAATTACCCCAGAGCATCTTTCACACCTATTCGAGCGCTTCTACCGGATCCCAATAAACGCGGCCACCCGCGGCACAGGCCTTGGGCTTTACATCTCGCGTAAGATCATCGATGCGCATGGCGGCGAAATTGGAGTTGAGAGTATAGTAGGGGAAGGGACGAGTTTCTACTTTACGCTCCCCGTTAAAACGATAAATATAGAGGAGCAGGAGGGCGAGTATGTCTGACCCGAAAACGATTTTGGTCGTCGATGACGAGCCACGTTATCTGAGCCTTGTGGAAATCAACCTTGAAACTGCCGGGTATGGAGTGATCACGGCGATGAACGGGCAGCAAGCCGTCGATGCAGTCGCTGAACACAAACCGGATATCGTTCTCCTCGACGTCATGATGCCGGTTATGGATGGCTTCACCGCTTGTGAACGCATCCGCGAATTTTCATCCATCCCCATCATAATTCTCACAGCGAAGGGGGAAGAGCGCGATCGCGTGCGAGGGCTCGATGCAGGTGCCGATGACTACATTATCAAACCCTTCTCGGCGCAGGAGCTGCTCGCCAGAGTCCGCGCCGTGCTGAGGAGAGCCGAGCGTGAAACCGTTGAAGGATTCCATGAACCTCTTTTCAAGCACGACGGATTAGAGTTGGACCTTGCGCGCGCACAGGTCAATGTAGATGGCGAGGAGGTCGCCCTCACCGCGACTGAATATCGTCTGCTGCAAACACTGGCCAACAACACTGGCCGAGTGCTTAGCCCGGAAGATCTGCTTATGTCTGTCTGGGGAGACGAATACAAAGATGACAAAGAAATCCTTTGGGTTTGCCTCAGCCGGCTTCGCCAAAAGATCGAACCCGATCCCAAGAACCCGATACATATCATCACCAAACAGGGGATTGGGTACATGATGCCCTCCATTGAATAGCACTAGACCCCACAGGTAGCCCTGGAATGTTGATACCTTCATTGCTCGTTATTGAGCCTGATCGTAAGACCTCCGTCTTTATCCACCATATGCTCACGCAAGCGGGCTTTGAAGTTCAGGTGGTTCCAACGGGTAAGGAAGGGTTGATTGCAGCGTGGAGCGATCCGCCCGACATCATCGTCACCGAATTAGATCTCCCAGATATCGATTTTGTTGAGCTCATCCAGAAGTTTAAAAAAGATCAGCGCACGAGTCGGACCACCCTGATCGGCTTTACCCATCTTAGCGCGCCCGAAGCCACCGTCGCCGGCATAGATGCAGGTCTGGACCACATCATCATCAAACAAACCGACGCTGTGGAAGTTCTGATTAGCTACCTGGCGGAAGAGCAGCAAACTGCTGGGAAGGAGAAAAGCGCTGCGGCAACTCCTCATCTCGCTCAAGTGATCGCCTTCTTGGGGGCGAAAGGCGGGGTCGGGACATCTTCGATTTGCATAAACATCGCCCACCTCATCTCACAAGCTGTAGGACCACACAAAACCGTTGTTCTCGACCTCGTTCTGCCGATTGGGTCCTTGTGTGAGATCACCGGAATGATGGGGCCACCGGATGTCGTCGACCTGACGAAACTAGAACCAAGCCAGCTCACGCATGAATATCTGCGCGAGAATCTCCTAATCCCACAAGCGTGGGATATCAAGTTCATCCCGGGAGCCAGCAGCCCAGACCAGGCAGAGAGTTTGAACGCGGACCGACTAGCACCGCTTCTACAATCGCTCCGTTCCACATACGAATACGTAATTGTTGACCTGGGGCGCAATCTTTCGCCTCTGGCTCGATTGGTGATGAGCGTAGCCGAGGATCTTGTACTTGTCCTCATGCCCGATGAAGAATGTGTTGGCAACGCACATGCGATCGCGGATTTTCTAGACAGTCACGGCATTCAGACGGATCGACTGCAGTACATCTCAAACCGCCCGCTGCCATCCGAAGGATTAACCCAGAGGACTCTGGCAGATCGCATGGAGGTGGAGATGCTGGCAGCGGTACCAAACATCGGTACGCAGTTCACGCTGCTGAACTCCCTCCATGCTCCTTTGCAATTGCGCTTCCCTGACGAACGAGCCAATCTCATTCTCAAAGACGCAGCTTCGCGCCTGCTCCAGTGATCAATCGGGAGTTCCAATATCAGTTAATGCATGGTTCTGAAAACACCATCTGATCCTTAGCTGTTCCATTCCTCATAGGATCACCCCTAGTTTAATTTACCAATAATGAGACGATCGTCTGTGAGTTTTCTTGTGAACACACTCCAAGTGATTAAAGTCCATGTTGCTTAGGGCTAAATATCAATGTTTTCCTGATCTCTGGCATGTGGGTCTAAAGTGGGGACATTTGCTATAATCCCCTCAATCCGCAATCGGGAGCTGTATTATGACGGATCAACAAACCCGAATATTACGCGCCAAAATGCTGGGCGCTCTGATGCGTGAGAAACGCCTGGAAACCGGGATGAGCTTGAAAGATATGGCGAAGCTGATCGGCAGGACGACCAGCACACTCTCCTCGTATGAGCATGGTCGAAAGTCTATCTCCTTGCCAGAACTTGAACTCTTTGCGTTCCATCTAGATACCCCTCTGCGCTACTTTCTCTCACCATCCGCTGCTGATGTAGGGGAAGATTACACGTTCGACCCGACCATCATGGTCTCACTGCGGCAGAGGATGATCGGTGCAATGCTGCGCAAACGAAGACTCGAGCTGGGGATGTCGATTCGGGAACTTGCTGCGAGAGTCGATATGCCACCCAGCCGGGTGAGTAATTATGAACGTGGTTTGCGCCCTATTCCCATCCCCGATCTAGAAAGCCTGGTTAATGCCATCCAGCAACCCGTGGATGCGCTGATCGACCACGAGGGGCCGATCGGCAACTGGCATATGACTCAGCAAGCGTTCGAACGCTTCTGTGAACTTCCTGCGGATCTGCGCGCCTTCTTCAGTACACCTGAAAACGAGCCTTATCTCAAGATGGCAGAGCGGCTGTCAAAGCTTGATCTGCACGCCTTGCATAGAGTCGCTCAGGCGTTTGATGATCTAATCCAATGACGCAAGGTCCGGATTCGCCCGAGAAACTCTCCCGGGACGCGCTCGACGCCTATCAACTCGGAGCGTATGAGGATGCCGTCCAGGGCTTTCAGGCTGCAAAGCGAGACTTCCTCGATCGCGGAGACGAAATAGATGCAGCAGAAGCCGCCAACAATCTCTCCGTTGTCCTGCTCAAGATGGGCCGGGCGCGCGAGGCTTTAGACGCTGTGAAGGAGACCCCTGAAATCTTCCAGCGCGCCGGCAACAGCCGGATGGAAGCGATGGCTTTGGGCAACCTGGCTGCAGCCCTTGAAGCCGCTGGAGAGGTCAAGCAAGCGGAGGAATGTTATATCCAGGCTCTCACGCGCCTAGAGGAGAGTGACGATCAAGAAACACGATCCTACATCCTTCAAGCGCTCTCAAGGCTCCAATTACGCGGCGGCAAGCCTTTTGATGCCCTCACAAGTATGCAAGGAGCGCTTGATTCGCAGCCGCGCCTTAGTTGGCGCGACCGTGTCCTTCGCAAACTCTTCGACATACCCGCACGACTCCTCGGTCGGGGATCCTAGTCCATCCCCCGGAGCGTTTGGACGCGATGCATTCGCAGTCATCATGGACAGTCCGGCAGACGCAGTCTAGCGATCAAGACTTAATCTCTTCCCTGTTGACAAACGCATCTCACAAACACATCCACTTCGACTGGTTGAACGTTCTAGACCTGCTAGATGAAGCGCCCTTTCTCATTGCCCTCAACAAAGATGGACCGGTGGCGTGCCTTGCTTGCCAGCCTGATCCCCCACAGGTCGCCTGGATACGCCTCTTCGCCGTATTGAAAGACGTTCCTAAATACCCGGTGTGGGACCGACTCTGGAAGGCGGCTGCGGAGGACGCTGTTAAGCTCGGCGCATCACAGGCGGTGGCACTCGCCACACAGGATTGGTTCATCCCCTTCCTCAAACAATACGGCTTTATGGAGACGAACAAGGTCATCTTTTTCAAGTGGGAAGGAGACCCTCTGCCAAACACCCAAGGACCTGGGGTTGAGCTGAGAAAAATGGCCACGGAAGATCTCCCTGCAGTCGCTCTCGTAGACCAAAGCTCCTTCAATCCCGTCTGGGCTCTGTCCTTGCGATCACTCCGCACCGCCTACCATCTCTCCTCATTGGCAACGGTCATATTAAAAGGAGACCGGATTGTCGCCTATCAAATGAGCACATCATCCGCGCTGGGCGCCCACATCGCCCGCCTGGCCGTCCACCCTGACCTGCAAGGGATGGGTTGTGGGAAAGCTCTCATTGCCAACGTTTTACATGGTTTTTCTCAGCGCGGGATAGAGCAAGTGACCGTGAACACACAAGCGGATAACCTCCGCAGCCAGCAGCTCTATCGCTCCCTCGGTTTTCAACCCACAGGCCAGCGTTTCTCTCTCCTCGAAACTAAACTACCTTAGATCTGATATTCAGTTATCTGGGTGGCGCTTCTCTGCTGAACTTCTTTTGTCGTTCGAGTCTTTGTTTCGAGTCAAAACAAATCTTTAATTTCCAGTCCCATGACTGACCAGAACCGAAGCTGACAGAAGCTGCACACCTCCGGACAATAATCCCAATTCCAAAGGAGCGAATATGTAGACTTTTATGACCTGCTATGGTATGTTTTGGAAATATTTAATTTGGAGGGAACATGGGAAAACGGGAAGAAATTCGCGAAAAACGTCAGCGTGAACAACGGAGGAACCTTGTTGTTGGCATGCTTGTTATAGCAGGGGTCGTGATCCTCATCTCTGCAATGGTTATCTTCCGCTCCCAAGCCCAGATCCAAAGCATCATCACTCCAACGGCTATTGATTTCCCACAGAGTGAGGGGCTGGCGATGGGAGATCCAAATGCACCAGTGGTCATCGAGGAATTCTCTGATTTCCAATGTCCGGCCTGTCAGTTCTTCCACGAAGAAACATTTGAGCAGGTCGTCGATGAGTATGTCAGGACAGGGGATGTTTATTACATCTTCCGACCTTTCCCATTCATCGGTAAAGAATCGCAGGCAGCGGCTCTCGGAGGTTACTGCGCTGCGGAACAAGGGCTCTTCTGGGAATATTCCAATATCGTCTTTGCCAATCAGATCGGTGAGAACGCGGGAAGTTTTACATCCGCACGATTGGAAGCGATGGCGGATATCATCGGGTTGGACGCCGACTTCGCGAAATGTTTGTCTGAAGGACGCTATCAAGACCTGGTTGACGCCGATTTTCAAGCTGCTCAGGACGCGGGGGTCGATTCAACACCCAGCTTTCTTATCAATGGGGCGCTTTTAACCGGCGCTCTTCCGTTTGAAACTTTCCAGGGCTATATCGAACAAGCTCTCTTAGAGAATTAAGTGCCAACCCTTAGAAATATCGAGCGGGTGCCCGGTATTGTACCGGCACCCGCTTTTTTGATTAATCCACAGGACGGATAGCTGCGCAACCCCATGCGCGGCATGACCATCCCTGGGGTGCTACTTCCCACTACATCAAACCGAAGAATCGCAGGACGACTACCGCCAACGGCGTGATTACGAGTGCTGGCAAGATATTCGCCGTTCGTATCGGCCGCAACTCAAGCAGCGTCCCTATCGCCAAACCGATAAGAAGCACCCCACCCACGACCGAAATCTCTGCCAGCATCACTGGATCGAAAAAACCCTCGATGTAAGCCGCGGCCAGCGTCAAACCCCCCTGGTAAAAGAGGATGATTAACGTCGAGAACAGCACCCCAACGCCAAAACTGGACGCCAGCGCAAGGGATGCAAAACCATCCATAACCGACTTTATCGCCAGCAATTCGTAATTTCCCGTCAGGCCATCTTGGAGCGATCCCAGGATTGTCATCGGGCCAACGCAGAAGAGCAGGCTGGCGGAGACAAACCCGCGGATGAAACGATTGCTCTGCGTGACCTCCCCCGAACCACTCGCGAAGCGTTTCTCTAGATAGGCGCCCAGCGACTTCAAACGCGCTTCCAGGCGCCACCATTCTCCGAGCATCACGCCGATAAGCAAGCCAATTAGAGGCAGAAGGATATTCTCCCCCTCTACGCTAGTACCGCGGATGAATAACTCGGCGCCGATCGCAAGCGTGAAGACCCCCAATACATTGATCACACCCTCACGAATCCGCTCAGGAAAACGGGCGCCGAACAGGAGCCCGGCGGCGCTGCCGACCAGAACCGTGACAATATTAATCCATGTCCCAGTCATCATTCTCTCGATTTAGCGATTGTGGGTTTCTCTACGCCCGCGGTCTCGTTTTCCCAGAGGGAGAGCACGAAGCAAAGGCTGGAGAGTCGGTTCAAGTACGGCAATAGGGTCGGGTTGGAGAGTTTGCTCTCGTGATCGAGGCGCACAACTTGCCGCTCGGCGCGGCGCACAACCGTCCTTGCGAGGTCCAGAGCGGCGGCTGGAAGCGAATCCCCCGGCAGAATAAAATCTTTGGGCATATTTACGCGGTCTCCAAAAGAGTGCACCTGTTCCTCGATCCATGAAAGTCGTGGCGCCTCAAGACGTTGAAACTGCTCCTCCTCTCCAGGAACAGCGGCGAGCTCTACCATGATCGTGTAGAGATCCTTTTGTACCTCATGGATCACGGAAATCGTTTCCTCAGAAAGCGCGGTCGCTCGAGATAATCCAAGTGCTGCTGAGGCTTCATCGACCGTCCCAAAGGCTGTTGGGCGAAGGTGATATTTAGGTACTCGCTCGCTGCCGAGCAAGCCAGTTGATCCGTCATCCCCTTCACCAGAGTAATAATCAGGCATGCCATGATTATAGTATCGCTTTGAGATTGGGGCACACCTGACATATAATCCGAATATCGAGCGTGAAGGGGGAACATTGAGGGGGTTTAACCTGGTTCGCAAATTGAGCACCTTCCTGGCCGGCTTGCTAATGGGTTTGGCATCGACAGGACTGATTCTGCTGCTCATCCACCAACCGAGACAATACCCTATTGAACTCCTGCCACCGCCCACCCCGGACCCGTTGTCTATCCATGTTGCTGGCGCTGCTGAACAGCCGGGTGTTTATCTCCTGCCATGCGGCTCGATCGTTCAGGATGCGCTCGATGCAGCCGGTGGACCGACGGCCAGCGCTGATCTCGACCGTATCAACCTGGCGGCTGACCTCGAGGATGGTCAGCGGGTCTACGTCCCGCAAATAACAGCTTCAGGAACTTCAACAAGTGAGGAAATCCACACCTCCGAGATCGACCCTGAGTTGATGATCAATATCAATACCGCCGGCGCCGCGGAACTCGAGCTGCTCCCGGGGATTGGACCCAGCCTGGCGAAGGAGATCATGGACCATCGCTCGGCCAATGGTCTCTTCAACACCGCCGACGATCTGCTCGCCGTATCGGGGATCGGTCCGGCGAAAGTGGAGCAATTACGAGACTTGATAACCTTCCACTGACTCCGTCGGGTTAAACGTGCGCTGACCCAGGCATTACTGCCCACGATGGCCGATCATTCAGAAGTTGAAATAGTTGCGAGAAGCGTT
>CBDTTY010000014.1:0-25049 GCA_965363875.1 uncultured Anaerolineales bacterium | reverse complement strand
CCATGTACTTCATGTTTTCCATAGCACCCATCAGGTTGCCGAAGTTGGTCATGTTGGACTTAATTCCCGTAAGATGAATGTACATGACATCCGGGAACTCCTCGGCGACAATCTCCATCGGGTCCATGTATCCGAAGGAAGTACCGAAGATCAGATCAAAGCCCTTGCGTGAGAGGCTGCGGAATATCTGCTCCGAGTCGGCGCCCTCGGGTACGTTCTCAATATAGGATATGTGGACGTTCGGCACATTCTCTTTAATATATTCCAGGCCTTCGAAGTGCGCCTGGGACCAGCCGCCATCGTCGTGAGGGCCAATCAGGACCATGGCTACATTGAACATACCCTCTTCCACCGCGGGGATCTCGAAACCGCCAACAGCCGGTTCTTCAACTGCTGGTTCCTCAGCTACTGGTTCCTCAGCTGCTGGTTCTTCAGCTGCCGGTTCTTCGGCCACAGGCTGGCTACCGCCACAGGCAGCTAGCGCCATAGTTAGAATTACCAAGATGGCGATAACCTTCCACATTTTGTTATGAAGCATTTCTAACTCCTCCTATTAGGATTGTAGTAATTGGTTTTCGCTAATGAACTTCTTCCGTTTTGTCCCGAAGCATCACCTCCTTATAATCATGCCGCGACGCGCGGTTTATGAAACAACAATTCGAGTGCCCGTTTTCCCCTCTAGTGCAAGCTCAATATTCACAGGATCTGTGATCAGGGCTTCTTTACCACCACGCTCAAGGAATCCGACGATGGCACGGATCTTGGGTTCCATGCTTCCCTTGCCAAATTGGCCATCGGCGAGATGCTTTTTCGCCTCAGCCAAAGTCATCCGATCGATCCATTGCTGGTCCGGTTTATTGAAATTCAGCGCGACTTTCTCTACTGCTGTTGATATTAAAAGCAGATCCGCCTGGATGCTATTTGCCAGTAATGCTGAGGCGAAGTCCTTATCGATCACTGCCTCAATCCCGGTGAGTTCGCCTTTCTCATTTTCAACTACGGGAATACCTCCCCCGCCCACCCCGATGACCACAAAACCTTCTCCAAGCAACGACTGGATCGCATCTTGCTCGATGATGCGGACAGGTAACGGCGACGGGACAACGCGCCGCCAACCTCGTCCGGCATCCTCCACGACCGCCCAACCGTCTTTCTTACTCCGTTCCGATGCGGTCCCCTCATCCATGAAGGAACCAATCGGCTTAGATGGATTCTGGAAGGCAGGATCGTTTCGATCGACTAAGACCTGCGTAACCACTGTTGCCGATTTCTTGTTGAGCCCACGCAGTAGGAATTCGTTGTAAAGCGCTCGCTGGAACATATAGCCGATGGCACCTTGCGTGTCAGCTCCACATGAATCCAAGGGTACGGGGTGAAGCTCATGCAGCGCAAGTTCAACCCGGCGTAGGATGAAGCCCACCTGCGGTCCATTGCCATGTGTGATTACAATATCCCAACCCGCTTCGATCATGCCGGCGATATGGGTCATAGATTCACCTGCTGCCGCATACTGATCCGCAACAGTTTTGTGTTGCTTATCTTTGATTAAAGAGTTGCCGCCAACCGCAACTACGGCAATTTTTCTTCCACTTGATTTGCTCATTCACAGTCCTCCAAACTAGCGCATTGTTAATGCCATGACGGCTTTTTGTGCATGCAGACGATTCTCTGCCTCATCGAACACGACGCTATGCGGTCCGTCGATAACGCCATCCGTGACTTCGATGTTACGATCGGCGGGGAGGGGATGCATATAAATTGAATCGGCTTTGGCCAACCCCATTTTCTTCTCATCCATGATCCAGCCTTTATACTTATCCTGGATTTCCTTCCCACCCTCGGGATCTGTCGTCGTTAATAAAGGTCCCCAAGATTTAGCATAGACGATGTCAGCATCTTTTACCGCCTCGTTCATATCGTCGACGACTTCAAACCCTGTGCCGAATTTTTTCGCCTGCGCTTTCGCTTGATCCATAATCTCCGGCATCAACTTGAATTCTGGAGGATGGGCTAAAACAACATCGAGACCAAAGCGGGGCATCTGTAAAATGAGCGATTGCGGCACTGAGATAGGTTTCAAGTAGGAAGATGCATAAGCCCAGGAGACCACCATCTTCTTTCTACGCAGATCCCTGCCTTTCTTCTCAATGATCGTCATGAGATCAGCCAGTATCTGGAAAGGATGGTAGAACTCGCATTGCATGTTGAGAACAGGCTCGCGCGAGGCTTCAGCGACGAGGTTTAGGTACCGATTTCCAATCCCCCAATCGACGTGCCGGATTGCGATTCCATCGAAATAACGGCCGAAGATCTCCCCCATCTCCTTCTCGGTATCTCCATGAGAGATCTGGGTTGTCCGCGATTCGATAAAAGCGGCATGCCCTCCCAGCTGAGCCATCCCCGCCTCAAATGAACCGCGGGTGCGAGTGCTCGAGAAGAAGAACAACATCGCCAGAACCTTATCTCGTAAGTAAGGATGGGGTTCTCCAAGCGCCCGCTTGCGCTTAAGATCAAAAGCTACTTCCAGGACGGTTTCGACCTCCTCGCGGGTAAAATCGAGGTCACCGATGAGGTCTCTTCCACGTAAATCTGTTTGCATGGATACTTCATCTCCTATCTTATGGTTATGGGTTTATTTTTTCGATAGTTCAGACGGGCGGAGAGCTCAGTGTAACGCCGGGTCTGCTGACCCTGTTTGGTTGTTTGAGCTCACCTTTCAAACTCCATCTGCACTAACTATTCGACTCTATTTGTTCGCTCCTCTTGTTTCCGATAACCGACCTGCTCACTCCATAGCGCCGAGAACGGATGCCAACAGCCCCATGCGCATGACCACACCATTGAACGCTTCCAGCCAGTAACGAGACCAACGTGTGCCGTCAACATCGGGAGGAATCTCATCCATCCGCGGCAGTGAGTGCAATAAGATTGCGTCCGACTTGGCTTTACCGGACAGCAGTTCACGCGTGATCTTGTAATTCGCGGGTGTCAAGCCGACATCCCCATCCCGTTCGTCACGGGATTTGGTGTAATCCGGCTGGACGACCGGCTCAACCAAGATTACATCTGCTTCACTAATCGCCTGCTCCACATGCTCTGCCTCAGCGAAATCGAGACTGAGTAGTTCAAGCTCTTCTTTAAATTCATCCGTGAGAGACATCTCAGGCGGGGATACGAAGGTGATCGGACAATCAAATTGGGTCAGGCCATAGGCTAAGGAGTGCATTGTTCGCATGCGCATATCGCCAACAGCCAGCCAGCGAAGCCCATCTAGACGGCCTTTCTCCTGATGTACAGTGTACAGGTCGGTGAGAATCTGAGTCGGGTGTTCCCCCCAGCCATCGCCGCCGTTGATGATCGGAATAGAAGCCCATTTCGCGGCCTCATGCGGCGCGCCCTGCTCGAAATGCCGCATCACGATCACATCACCATAGAATTCCAGCATTTTCACTGTGTCCTTGATGGACTCCCGATAAAAATCCCCGGCGCGGGTCATCTTCGCATCGGCAAAACCTGTCACTTGCCCGCCCAGGCGAATCATCGCTGCTTCGTGAGCAAGACGGGTTCGAGTGCTGGGTTGATAGAAAGCTGTAACCAGCGTTTTCTCTGAGAGCAAATCTGTATTGCGTCGATCGCGCGCAAATGGCGCCAAACGGTCACACACTTCGAAAATTCGGAAATACTCTTCCCTCTCAAATCCTTTGAGGGAAAGTATGTCTCGTCCGGAAAAACTACGCATGAACCTACTCCTCCATTTCGTTTGTTTTATACTCGTCGGTTTGTCTGCCCCTTATTTGTAACCCCCTGCTTCACGCTTATGGCACCTGACGGTTAATATGAAAGCGAAAGGTGCCAGGCAAGAAATAACTATAGGTGTGGTCGATAACTTCTCCTTCTTTTGAATAAAGCCGGGCCTCGAAGAACAGCAAGGCATCCCCGCGCTGAATTTTCAGATGGCGGGCCACCTCCGGGGAAGCCGATACTGCGGTGATATCTGTGGGACATTGCCAGATTTCAGGTTCATCACGCTGAAGGAGTACTTCCAGGACCGAACCCCGGAATTCACCAGCCTTGATATCCACAGGCAGATATTTTTCCGGGAGAATGTCAATAAGGAAGGCAACGGGTCTTCCTTCAGCAAGGATCACTCTCGAGATTTCGATCAATGGAAGTTCATTTCCCCATCTGAATTGCCGCAGTTCTTCCTCTGTCGCTGTCCGTTCACGGATTTCCAGGTCCCCCGTCTCGACCTTAAGGCCGATCCTATCTGCGAGACGCTCGATACTCTCCAGGGTTTCGATCCCGGTGTCGATCACATGAGGCAGTTGAGTAACGTACGTGCCCACCCCCTGACGACGTACAATCATCCCTCGCCGCTCGAAGATTCGCATCGCTTCGCGCAGCGTGGCGCGTGAAACCCCAAGGCTGCGGGCTAACTTTGGTTCAGACGGAAGGTACGTCCCTGGTTCGACGCTCTCAAGGATCTCAGAAAGAGTCTCAGCCGTCCTTTGGTAAAGAGGGCGGCGCTTCGTCTCTTCTCGTAACTCCATTCGACTCATTTCTTCACTCGCGTTGTCTGCCTTGGAAGACCAACCTTCGGAGAGCCTACTCCCCGCCTTCCACCACAGGAATTACCTCAAACCGGTTGACGTCAACGAGGCCTTTATCGGAGATGCGCAGGTCAGGAATAACAACGAGTGCCAGAAGGCTGAGCTGCATATTGGCATTGTTCAGCGTGCAGCCACATTCCTTAAAAGCGTCGAGAACCCGTTCAGCCTTCTCGGCGACAATCTCTGCCCGTTCCTCCGACATCAAGCCCGCGATCGGCAGCTCTACCAAGGCGACAGTCTTCCCCTCGCGGATAACGATCTGTCCACCGCCTACTTCCGCGAGCCGATTGGCGGCCAGAGCCATATCCGCTTCATCTGTCCCGACGACGATCATATGGTGAGAATCATGCGCTACGGTTGAGGCGATGGCGCATGGGCGGTCGAATCCAAAACCGTGGACAAACCCTACTTGCACTTCACCCGTCGCCCGGTGACGCTCAACAAGTGCGACCTTGGCGAGATCCTGTTTGATATCAACCGCGATCGCTCCATCTACCGCCTTCATTTCCATTTTAAGATGTTGCGTCGGAGCCTGGTTCTCAATGACTCCGATGACGTTGACAGTAAAAACACCATCCTTTGATGCATCGACAGAAAAATCTTCTGCGCTGAGTTCTTTTCCAAGGCGGACGGAGGATTTCACCTCAGGCGGATATGCAAAATCGGGGATATCCACCAGGAGTTCGCCGTCCTCGGCGATGATCTTGCCACGTGAAAAGACCATCTCTGCAGCAAAGGATTCCAGCTCGCCTACGAGCAGTATGTCTGCATACCGCCCGGGAGCGATCTGGCCGATATCGCCGGCGAGACCAAAATGCTCCGCGGTGTTGAGCGTGGCCATCTGAACAGCGGTGATCGGCTCCAGACCCTGCTCGATTGCATGCCGCACAACGCGATCCATGTGCCCATCATGCACTAATGTCCCGGAGTGGCTGTCGTCGGTCACCAGGAGGAAATGGCGAGGGTCGAGACCCTCTTCCGTGACAGCTCGCACCTGACTCGCTACATCATGCCACGCTGACCCGAACCTCATCATCACCTTCATGCCCTGGCGGACGCGCGCAAGCGCATCCTCCAGACGGGTGCCCTCGTGGTCATCTTCCGGTCCCCCGGCTACGTAGCCGTGGAACGGCTTACCCAGATCGAGCGAAGCGTAGTGCCCTCCCGTGACCTTTCCTGCAGCGCGGGTTTCCGCCATCTCCAGGTGCATTTTCTCGTCGCTGTTGAAGACACCCGGGAAGTTCATCATTTCGCCTAACCCAATGATCCCCGGCCAGGACAGCGCCTCGGCAACTTCATCAGGTCCGATCGCGGCACCGGGCGTCTCCAAGCCCGGGGCGGATGGCACACAAGATGGAACCTGCACCCACACATGAATAGGCTGCACAGCCGCTTCATCTGCCATGAGACGCACACCATCAAGCCCGAATACATTTGCGATCTCATGAGGATCGATGAACATCCCTGTAGTGCCGCGCGGGGCCACCGCGCGCACAAACTCTCCAACAGTGATCATGCCCGACTCAACATGCATATGGCCATCCAACAAGCCGGGGACAATATGGCGGTCTTCTGCCTCGATAACCCGAGTTTCAGGCCCTATGGTATGACTCGCATCCTGACCCACAAAGGCAATGCGTTCCCCAAAAATCGCAACGGAGTACCCTGGGAGTATTTCCCCGGACTGAACGCAAACCCAGCGGCCGCCGCGTATGACGACATCCGCCGGTTTTCTGCCCATGGCGACATCGACGAGTGATCGGCTTAATTTGCTCAAACTTTGAGTATCCATCATCCTCTCTTTCACAATGTAAGGAATGGAACCAATAACTCAATCCCTATTGGCTAGATTTAATGCTGCGCGATTATGGGCCTCTATTAGCGATGGAAGTTCGACGGGCTGCAGCTTCCCCTCTGAAACTACTGCCCGGCCATGGACATAGTTGTAATCGACCTGCACAGGATTACAGAAGAACATCGCCGCCAATGGATCGTGAAGCGCACCCGAAAAGTCAATCCGGTCTAAGTTCATGGCGATGAAATCCGCGCACATACCTTCTTGAAGAGCTCCGATATCATCTCTCCCCAAAACCTCCGCCCCTCCGATGGTAGCCAGAGCGAGAACCTGACGGGCAGTCATCAATGATTCCTCGCCGTCGATCTCCGGAGCAACAGCAGCTCCAACCCGCGAGAGCAGCATTGCCTGACGTGCTTCTGCGATCAGATGAGAGCTATCATTGCTTGCGGAACCATCAACGCCGATACCGACTTTCACACCTCGAGCTAAATAACGTCTAATCGGCGCGATCCCTGAGGCGAGGCGCATGTTGGATGATGGACAATGCGCCACACCCATACCACCATCCGCCATCCGCTCGACCTCTTCGGGGTTGATATGGACAGCATGCGCAAACCAGACATCCTCCCCGGCCCAATCCAGCATCTCAACATATTCCAGGGGGCGATGTCCAAACTTGTTTACACAAAATGATTCTTCATCTAGCGTTTCCGCAAGATGCGTATGGAGTTGAACGCCGTTAGCCCTGGCAAGAGCTGCACTTTCCCGCATGAGATTCGGCGTAACTGAAAATGGCGAGCAAGGGGCAACGACGATCCTGGTCATCGCCCCAGGATTAGAATCATGATAGGTCTCGATCACCCGCTGTGTATCCTTGAGAATAAACTCCTCTGTCTCCACAACATCATCGGGTGGCAGCCCGCCCTGGCTTTCACCCAGGCTCATGGACCCCCTACTGGCGTGCAGGCGCATGCCCATGGCTTGAGCCGCTTCGATCTGATCATCGAGTCGACAGTCATTCGGGAATATATAGTGGTGGTCAGATGCCGTTGTACAGCCAGATAATGCCAGTTCAGCCAAGCCTAGCTGGGTAGATACGCGGATAGCCTCCGGTGTAAGCCCTGCCCAAATAGGATATAAAGTTTTTAACCAGCTAAAAAGATCGGCATCCTGCGCTTGAGGAATAACGCGTGTGAGTGTTTGGTATAGATGATGATGTGTGTTGACCAGACCTGGGAGAACAATATGTCCATCGAGGTCGAGGATTTCATCGGCTTTCTTGGGAAGTTCGTCAGTGGGACCAACCTGCTTGATCCAGCCGTTTTCGGCGTAAAAACCTCCATTTGGGATCTCACGCCGTTGACCATCCATCGTGACCAGAAGCATGGCATTACAGATCAATAAAGTCGCCATCAGCCCTCCCTGGATTGACAACGCGAGTCTAGCATCTTCGCCAAAATGCGTCAATTGTCAGACAACATAGTCGGGGAGGATAATTGTCATACTTAAAACAAACTCGCCGCCCTTTTTTAGAGGCCGGTGAGTAATTTGGTTTACGAATCGCGCTCAGGGTAAAGTGCGTTGGGCAGAACGGAGCGTGTTTGCCAGCAAACCGGCGATAGTCATTGGGCCAACACCTCCAGGAACAGGGGTAATGGCCGCTGCAACTTCCATTGCCTCGTCGAAAGCTACGTCGCCCGTCAGGCGATACCCCCTCTCGCGGCTGGGGTCGTCAACACGATTCATGCCGACGTCAATAACGTATGCTCCGGGTTTGATCCAATCACCACGGATCATCTCTGCCCGACCTATGGCGGCGATGAGAATATCCGCCTCTCGGCAGACCGCGGGCAAATCTTTCGTGCGGGAATGGCAGATGGTAGTTGTGGCGTTGGCTTTCACCAACAATAGTGCGGCTGGCATACCGACGATGTTCGATCGGCCCACTACAACTGCATTTGCCCCCTCTATCTGCGCTCCCGCTTTCTCCAGCAAGATCATGCATCCAGCGGGGGTGCAGGGGACGAAGAGCGGTTCGCGGCCCTTCTGTGCTAGACGCCCTATGTTCACTGGGTGGAAACCATCAACATCCTTTTCGATGCTGATCGTTCGCAAAATCTGCTCCTCATCTAGACCTGCCGGAAGTGGTAGCTGGACAAGGATTCCATGCACCTTGGAATCTTCATTCAGCATTTTTACTAGTTTCTCGACTTCTTCCTGGGAAGCGTCGTCGGGCAGTTCATGATGAAAAGATTCTATACCTGCCTTAGCGCAGGCTTTTCGTTTCATGCGCACATAGGTATGAGACGCCGGGTTATCACCAACAAGCACCGTTGCCAGACCCGGTTTAGTTCCTCCCGCAGCGATTAATTCCTTCACACCTTTGGCGACATCTTCGCGTAGTTCAGCCGCGATTGCTTTTCCGTCAATGATCTTTGCCGTCATATTCCACTCCTTTAGATTCCTGCATATAAGTAGCTAGTTGAAGACGCACGATTCAGCCATCTTCACACAATGATTATGGTCTAACAAACAGACAATCTTCAAGTACGGACGTGCCATGGACTACCTGACACTTGTCCTAATTTATTAAATCAGACGAATCTTGGCTTCAAAGCTTCAAGCGGAAAATTCAAGGGGTAGGACGCCAGGCGGCGTCGAAATCCCAAAGCGGGTCGGATGTAATCTCCCCGTAATTCGTACAGGAGCGGGTGATAACCGCGATATCGTGATTTTCACCATCTGGCCAAGATTCAAACGCAATCCACTGCCCGTCCGAGGACCAGGTTGGCTCCGACATGGGCTGTACCGCAAGTGGTCCTTCAGGGCAAACCCTGATAACTAGATACCCCGCTTCTTCAAACGGCGCCACAACCAGCCTAGAGAGCCCCCCGTCCACAACACGTTGGTAGAGGATCAAACTGCCATCGGGAGACCATGCCGCGTGCGTGTCTCGTTCTGTGTCGCCTGCAGAGAACTTCACAGCATCACCCCCTTGAGCGGGCATGATCCAGAGTTCGGTGATCCCACTTAGTGAGCTCGCGAAGATGATCCGATCCCCCGTAGGCGACCACTCAGGCAGACGATTGTAAGCCAGGTTGTCATTGAGATTCTTGACATTCTCGCCGTCAAGATCCATGGTGAAGATCTGTGGTCGATTGGTCCGCAGCGAAGTGAAGGCAATGCGATTGCCGTTTGGATCCCA
Source organism: uncultured Anaerolineales bacterium (assembly GCA_965363875.1). GTDB lineage: Bacteria > Chloroflexota > Anaerolineae > Anaerolineales > E44-bin32 > E44-bin32. Next base: position 15,436 of record CBDTTY010000014.1, on the reverse strand, counting down.
AGCAGGATCGTAGTCGCCCCCAGGAGCTGTGTGCAATAGCATGGGCTCCGAGGCAATCCCGACGGGGTCGACGTCGATCAGCCACAAACTCGATCCAGGGTATTGCTCCTGGTTGGCGCGGCAAGGTGAAGTGAAGACAAGCCTATCACCCGCCTGTGACCAGGCCGGCTGACAAGCCCCCTCTTCTATATTTGTAAGTTGTTGAATGCCTGTTCCGTCAATATTAATAAGATAAATCTGCGCTCGACCATCTCGGTTAGAAGCGAATGCAATTTGACCGAGCCCTCCGCCTGTAGACGTCGCGGTAGGTTGTGAAAACGGTGTCGCTGTCGCCTCGCTCACTACCACAGACGGTGTGTCCGTCCCGGCCAATATCGGTGTTGAAGACGCGGTGAGGACGGCAATAATTTGAGTTGGTGTAGCACCAGGATCAATAATTTCGCTGCCCTCAGAAGTAGCGGAAGCGGGTTGCGCGGAGCCCTGAGATAAGATCCCAACCAGCTTTGGACCAAGATCAGGGATGAGTACGAACAGCCCTATCAGAACAACTATGGCAGCCAATCCGCCAACCAATGATTTGGGTATGCTGCGTTTTCGAGTTCGACGAGAGATTACGGGTTCTGTGCCATCCGTATCATCAACGGAGGTCGGAATCACAGTTTGCTGCAGGTTATCATAATCCCGGACTATAGTCGGGTGCCTGGATCGAGATGCCGATTGCATTGCTGAAGCGAATTCGGCGATGGATTGATACCGTTCTGATGGATCCACAGCAAGCGCCCTGGATATCACACTCGCAAGAGCGATGCTTATCTGTGGGTTTCGTTTCCGAATGGGGGTTAATTCATCACGCCCCATCGCCCGTTCAAGCGAGTCCTCAGGTATTGTCGCGGTTAAAACAGCATAACAGGTTGCGCCCAGTGAATATATATCGGTGCGCGAATCAGTTTTCCCTGTTCCGTATTGCTCGGGCGGTGAAAATCCCGGCGTCATCGCCTTCGCCCCGGTCGTCGTCGCCCCACCCGTTTCAACAATCTTCGCCAAACCAAAATCCACGAGCATTGCCCGATTATCTGGTGTGATCTTAATGTTGCCGGGTTTGAGATCTCTATGCAGGATCGCAGGATTCCGACTATGCAGGTAAACTAGCGCATCGCAGGTCTCGAGGAACCACGGCAGCGCCTCCTCCTCAGGAACCGATCCTCGCTTCTCAAGCCGCTCACGCAAATCCACCCCCTTGATGAAATCCATTACCAGGTATTGACCCTCACCCTCGATTACAAAGTGATCGGTGACGCGGGGCATATTGGGATGACGCAAACTGGCGAGGATAGTTGCCTCACGGCGAAATTGGCGCGCATACTCTTCCGTCGTGAAGAGGTTTTCCTTCACCGCGATAGCGACGCCAAGGTTGATGTCGAAGGCTTTATACACAGCCCCCATGCCACCTTGGCCTAGAATACCTTCTATGCGATAACGATGGCGGAGTAAGCTTCCAGTCTTTAGGGGCATTAAGGTCTCAGTCAGAAAGAACGAACGCGCTAACCTCGTCAATTGTAGCAAACGGTCAATGATTTGACTACCATTAACCTGGATCGAAGGGTTACTGTAAGTGTTTAGAAAATTAGAATGAAGAAAGATCCATTAATTGCGAATGCTGGAATTTGCGTCCAGGAAAGAGAGCCATCTCGCAGTTTCTATGCTAAAAAGAGAGTATATGAAAATACCTACGTCTACTCAAATTGTCGCCCCTGATACTATTCAACACCGTCTCACGCAAAATGCAGACCGTGGTCTCTTTGCTATCGCGATCACGCTTTCCATCCTTCTCTTCAGCGGGTGTTCAAGCATTCAATCGGCTTACCCCCCTACCCCCACCGCTTTATCTGCACAACTCGAACAGAACTCTCACCCGAAAATCACGGGGGAAACTACGCCCCTTCACTCGCCCGGCGCGACCCCCACCCCGGCTTCTTCACCAACGGTTGCTCCAACACCAAGCCCATTCTTGCGCGGTCCAATCGCCATCGGCACTTCCGTTGCCGGCCGGGATTTGGAGGTCTTCCAATTCGGTTCCGGCGCTTCTCAGAGAATGATCGTCGCCGGAATTCATGGCGGTTATGAAGGGAACACGATCCGACTCGCAGATGAACTGATCCAGGTTTTGAAAGCAAAACCGGATTTAATTCCGACCACAGTCACGCTGTACATCCTGCGCTCGCTTAACCCCGATGGAGAAGCTAGATCGGATAGTTATAAGGGCCGGGCCAATGATAACCTCGTTGACTTGAATCGAAACTGGCCTGCATTCTGGCAGTCAACCTGGCCCCTGGAGGGTTGTTGGACCTACACGTATGTTTCAGGCGGGAGCCATCCTGCTTCCGAACCTGAAACACGCGCCTTGATGAATTTTTTGTTGACGTACCGGATCGAAGCGTTGATCTCCTACCACAGCGCAGTGCTGGGCATCTTTCCCGGTGGTCAGCCTCCGGATTCCGCTTCCATCAGCCTTGCCGAAGCCATCTCAAACGTGAGTGATTACCCCTACCCGCCAATTGAGACCGGCTGCCAGTACACAGGTCAACTCATCGATTGGGCTTCGCTGCAAGGTATCGCTGCTGTAGATATTGAACTGACCAATCATGACGATACAGATTTGTGGCAGAACTTAAAGGTACTTGAGGCATTCCTCGCCTGGGATGAAGCTCAACCCAATCCGTAGATGGATATGCTGCCCGCGCTGCAAGCGCCACGCCCCAGCCCTGCTTGATAAGAACTGTAAAAAATAAATTTAAAGAAAGAAAACCGCCTCGAGGACATGTTCTCATGTCAATCGCGGCGGCCTTCGAATATTTCGACTCTTAGATTTGAAGGATCAAGCATACAGCTTCAAATCATGCAATCCCAAATCAGGCTGGTGCCTCCTCCTGCTTCCTCATCCGGTTCGCACGGTAAAGTTCCATGAGATGGAGGATGAAAGCTCCAAATCCGCGTAAACCGAGATAGGGGAAAAGACCAAACCAACCAATATAGGGCACCAAGCAAGCCAAGATTACCACTCCAGCACCAGAGGCTTGCCGCTTCCACCCCTCTTTTCCCGGGAATACCAGACCGGCGATCAAACGCACCATCCCTGTGAGGCCAAAAACGATGCCTACAGCGACGAAAATACCGACGCAGAATCCTGGAACAGCAGGCACAAGGCCCCATAATGAGGTTTCAGCCAGGCTCATTAAGCCAATCGCAATCGCAATTAAGAACACGGTGTTGGCCAATCCAACCCAAAAGGCTCGGCCAGGTTTTTCTTCTGCTGATCGCGTGATACCTTCGACAAGCTCTCCGAAAAGCGCTTCGATGGTGATAAAGAACGCAGCCAGGCAAAGGCCTATCAAAACCACCAGCATCGTAAGAAGAAACGGTTGATTCATTGTATGTGCCTCCTCAAATATTTCCTTCTAAGGTTGTGTTAGATGGTAACCGTTAAAGCTAACTCCTACTCTTCCTAACAGCACTTCTGCTGCAATTGACAAGAGTTCCTCACCGGTGGAACTGACCATTCACCGGCTCTCTAAGCAGGAGTCCATTGCCTAAGAGCCAAAGCAAGGTCATCCCACTAACCGCTAGAGCGAGCGGAAGTCCTGTGATCGGCCAATCTATCGCCGGCATGGACAACGTGGCGATCCACTGGGTGTAAATCCAGTTGAGGAACTCTCTCACAAAAAGGGTTCCTTGTGCGGATAGTTGCTCGAATTTCCGCAGTGGTTCTAGGAGCTGCACGAGGGAATACCTGTTTACAAGTTCAAGGGAGATTCTTGGCCAGATGGCGGCGAACACGATGATTGCGGCGGCGAGCTGAGCCATTATTACCAGGTACAAGTAAGGCTTTCTATCTTCCTTCAGTGCAAGGGAGCGGATGACCCTCGCCGAGAGATCGTGCGCCAACGGCTCATCCGGCAGGCGCTCCATCTCTGCAATTAAGTATTTCAAGCTCGCGTACTTTGCGGCGCAGTCATCACATTGCGCAAGGTGCAGGTCCAGTCTCTCACGATCCTCATCTGCGAGCACACCATCTAAATACTCTTGCAAAGACCATTCATCATGATGAGACTTACGATCTTCAGACATCCGTTGATATCCTCTGCGCTAAAGATTTCCGCGCCCGAAAAAGGTGACTCTTCACATCACTGAGGGGGATATTCAATGTCTTTGATATCTCCAAATAGCTCAATTCCTGAAAGTGCCGCAGTTCGATCACGGCTCGATAATGCGCTGGCAGCATACCTATCGCCTGACGCAACGATGTTTTCCGCTCATGATCTTCCTGAGCGTGCTCAGGGCTTTGTTCATTAGAGACCACCAGTTCAAACTCGTCATCCAGTGGTAATAAATAACGCCGATTTCGACTGATATAGTTCAGGCAGAGGTTCACCGCGATCCTCCGCGCCCATGGGATAAATGGGCGATCACAATCGTAGGAGTCAAGATGAGAATGCACACGGATAAAAGTCTCCTGAGTTAAATCCTCCGCATCATGCGGATCTCCCAACATCCGATAGCATACGTTGAAGACTGAGCCCTGATAGCGGCGGACCAAGTCACCATATGCCTCCAGCTCACCACGCTTCGTTCGGAGTACAAGGCTCCGGTCGGAAGGATTTTCCATGCCTATACATTACTACACGATTAAGGGAGGCAATGTTGCAGTTCGTTAACAAATCCGCAGCCTGCAACCGGAAGCAGCGCTTCCGACTCCACAAAGACCAACATCCCTTTTTCCCAATGGTATCCATGCTTTACGGTATAATCGCCGGCATTAGGAGGTTTTCATGATTGAGATTACAGAAACTGCCGAGAAAGCAATCAAGGATTTATTGCAGGATGAGAGTAAATCAGGAATGTCCTTGCGAATACAGATCGTAGGCCGCGGGCCAGGAGGGTTCCAATACGCGGTGAGGTTTGTGCCCGAGGAAGATCAATCTGCCGATGATGAAGCAGTTCAATGTGATGGCTTCAAAGTCCTGGTCGATCCTGAGACCGTACCTAATTTTAAGGACTCGACGCTGGACTATAAGGAAGATGATTACCAGCGAGGCTTTCTGATCGATAACCCCAATCCTGTTTGGAAGGACCCAGACGCGCAGGCAGTTCAAGAGTTATTGGACACCAAGATCAATCCCGGCCTGGCCTCCCACGGAGGTTTTGTGGCCTTGCTCGACTATAAGGACGATACCGCATATATCACCTTCGGCGGTGGTTGTCAGGGCTGTGGGCTTGTCGATGTGACGCTTAAGGATGGGGTAGAGGTTACGATTAAAGAAGCCCTGCCTCAGGTGAAAAAAGTCATTGACACAACCGACCACACTTCAGGCAAGAATCCTTTCTACAATGACGATGGGAAGGGGAACTCAGCGCTCTCCTGACAACTGCTCGACTTCTCTATTAACATCGAGAACACAAAAGGGCTCCGATAATAACTTCGGAGCCCTTTTTTATCGTGATTTCAATGGTTCAAACATCCAAATTGCGGACTTCCTTCGCATGTGTTTGGATGAATCTACGTCGCGGCGGCACGGCGGCACCCATAAGCATGTCAAACGTCCGATCTGCCGCTGCAGCATCTTCGATCGTAACTTGAAGCAGGATCCGATTGGCGGGATCCATCGTCGTATCCCAAAGTTGCTCCGGATTCATCTCGCCCAAGCCCTTGTAGCGCGAGAGTGAAACGCGATCCCCACCTACACCCAACCCCTTGATAATCTGATCCCTTTCGGCTTCAGTGTAAGCGTAATGGATCTTTTTCTTGTATCCAATACGATAAAGAGGCGGCTGGGCGACGAAGAGATGCCCTTCCTCAATCAGCTGATTCATATAGCGGAAAAAGAATGTCAGGAGCAGCGTGCGAATGTGGCTGCCATCCACATCTGCATCGGTCATAATAATGACCCGCCCATATCGCAAGCCCTCGAGGTTAAAAGTCTCACCGATGCTGGTTCCCAAAGCGGAAATCATCGCTTTGACTTCATTGTTGGAGAGGATCTTGTCCAACCTGGCTCGCTCGGTGTTCAGGATCTTGCCCCGAAGCGGCAGGATAGCTTGGAAATGTCGATCGCGACCCTGCTTCGCCGTACCACCCGCTGAATTGCCCTCTACAATATAGAGTTCACACTTATTCGGGTCTCGTTCTGAGCAATCCGCCAGCTTCCCCGGAAGCGTCATGCTCTCCAGTACACTCTTACGGATAACCAGGTCTCGCGCTTTCTTTGCGGCATCTCTCGCTCTTGCGGATGTCAGGCATTTTTGCACGACCGCTTTCGCCGCTCTCGGGTTTTCTTCCAGGAATTCATAGAAAGCCTCACCCAACACCTGCTGGACCTGGGTCTGGACCTCCGCGTTCATCAACTTCACCTTGGTCTGACTTTCAAACTGGGGATCACGATGTTTGATGCTGACGATCGCCGTAAGCCCTTCGCGTGTATCATCGCCGCTAAAATTGGGGTCCGTATCTTTCAGCAAGTTGTTCTTGCGAGAATAATCGTTGATCGTTCTCGTGATTGCTGCCCGGAGCCCTGTCAGATGGGTACCGCCGTCGACTGTGTTGATCGTATTTGCGAAGGAATATACGGACTCAGCATACGCATCTGTATATTGAAGTGCGACTTCGATTCCAGTCCCGTCCGTTTCTTTCTCGACGTGAACTACGGGGTGCAATACTCCCCTATTGTGATTAAGATACGCGACGAAGGAGCTGATCCCGCCTTCGAAGAAGAATGTCATCTCTCGGCCGTCGCGCTCGTCGAGCAGATGAATGGCAACGCCCCGGGTGACAAACGCCATCTCTCGGAAGCGTTGAATTAGACTCTCATAGCGATACTCGAAGTCCCCTTTGAAAATTGTCCGATCAAACATGAACGTGGTTTTCGTGCCTGTCTCTTTGTTCGGAGCTTTCCCGATGGCCTCCACCGGTCCCATCGGGGCGCCGCGCTCGTAGCGTTGGAAGTAGATCTTGCCGTTCCGCCTGACCTCCACTTCACACCACTCAGACAGTGCATTTACAGCCGAGACGCCAACGCCGTGCAGCCCACCGGAGACCTTGTAGCCATCCCCGCCGAACTTAGCGCCGGCATGCAGTATGGTCATTACGATTTCGAGGGCGGATTTTTTCTGCTCTGGGTGCTTATCGACAGGGATGCCGCGCCCGTTGTCCTCGACAGATACGCTGCAATCGGGATGGATCACGATATCGATGTGATCACAGGCGTCGGCAAGCGCCTCGTCAATTGAGTTGTCAACAACCTCATATACCAGATGGTGAAGCGCTTTAATATCCGTGCCGCCAACGTACATACCCGGTCGACGGCGGACAGCCTCTAAGCCCTCCAAGACCTGGATATCTTTTGCTGCATAGCTGCTTACTTTTTTTTGAGACCGCTTGGCCACGTTGCGTTCTCCTCTCTCTATTCCCTATTGACAATCAACAGGGTTAATTTACCGTCTCACTCCGAGTACAAACTATCACTTTGCTCATTCGTCTATAAGCTTGGTCTTTTCCTGATTCAGCACATTCATGATCCGTGCGAGTTGCCACTCGAGCCAATCCCTTCGTCCCTGAAAGAACACATAACTTCCAGCAATCAACACTGTTGCAATAAAAGCATGGCCCATGATGGCCAACGCAAATATCCAAGAGTCTTCTTGCGCTAGAGACCAAACCTTATAGGTAGATACCCACATGATGAGGAATGCAGTGAGCAGGTATCCGGTTGACCCAAAAAAATTAAAACGCACTACGCGGATGCTTTGTTTTATCGCACTCCAGATTCCCAGGCGGTAGCGGATAATGCCATGGGGGGTAAATGCTATGTAAACCCCGGCAACGAAAAGAATAGGCAGGGCGATATACGTTAGACCATTGATCCCAGCAACGAGCATACCAACTGTGAGGACAACTACTGTGAGCAGATACCCTCCTATTGCCAGAAACACTAATTTCATCCAATCCCGCCATAGATGATTAAATTCAGCTTTCGGGTCTGTCTGCTTGGCCACAAATCGATGAAAGATCGCACCCGCGCCGATACCCGCCAGCGCCAGAGTGAACCATATTAATAAGACAAACATCGGGTCGAGTACCTCCAACTGTGATGCCGGTCCTAGGGGTGTAAGCACAGGCATTCGACCCGCCACCAAACTTGGTATGCCCACGGATACGCTCGTGAGTAGGGCGAACAGGAAATTGAAAGGCATCCCCCCTGGAAGCGTGCTGAACGAAGTAAGAAGGTTGTACCTCTCACTTAATAGATTCATCATTTCCCGGAAGAGAGCCAGCTGCTCCGTCATGCCAGGATCGGCGCCCGCTGGGATACTCAGTCCGGCTGCGGCAACGTGAAGCAAGGATGGCACCGTCAGATGCGGTCCGAACCAGAGGAACAAATCCAAAAGGACGGGCGGTAAGATTAAAAGCGGTTTTGCCGCTATTCTGTCAAACCCAGTCAACAACGCGGACAGTATGCTAATCGGCTTGGGTTCAACCTGATTATCAGATAGTTTCACGAAATATGATTCTACCACAGCGGGCATTTTTTCCTTACTATCCACCGCTCTCCAACTCACGCATTTTCCACTTGGCAGTACTTGCCCGAGGTGAATTTTTGCTTGGTTGACCCACATTTTTATATCCATTAGAATCACTCCACAAGGTTAGAATCTTGACCAAGCACATAGCGATCATCACAGACTTCGGCACAGATGACACCTACCTGGGGATGATGAAGGCGGCTATTGCCGGCATCTCTCCGGCAGCGCGCATCATCGACCTTACCCACGCAATTCCCGCCGGCGATGTCCAGCGTGCCGCCTTCGAAGCTTGGCGTGTACGATCCTACCTCCCACCCGAAACCATTCTCCTTGCGGTCGTTGACCCCGGTGTGGGAACAAAAAGGCGAGCCATAGCACTTAAGCTGCCCGGCCTGTATTGCGTCGGTCCGGATAACGGTCTCTTCAGCTTCTTGCTCTATTCGACAGAAAAGTACAAGGCGGCGGAATTAGTGAACCCTCATTATCAGCTGCAAACAATCAGTCATACATTTCACGGGAGAGACGTCTTCGCCCCTGCAGCAGCCTATCTTGCACAAGATATTCCACTCGAGGACTTTGGTCCGATAACTCAAGAGCTCGTTCGCATACCTGATCCGCTTCTTAAGGATTTGGGGGAGGGATCCATCCAGGGCGAGATTATGCACTGCGACCTTTTTGGCAACCTGATTTCAAGCATTGGCAGGTTCGAAAATACGAACGATGACCTTTCCTTCAAGCCCTGGATTCCATCGTTCCCAGCACGCACACTCATCGCCCAAGAATACGAGGTGCTTCTCCCGCAGGGGAATGTAGTACCATTGGGTCGAACTTTCGGCGACGCCCAGAAGGGCGAGGCGCTGGCCTATATTGGGAGTTCAAGCTTGCTCGAAATCGCGATTAATGGCGGTGACGCAGCGAAGACGCTCAACCTCACCCCTGGTGACGAGATTATCTTCAAGTTAAAAGGATGAAACATGCCCGCATTTCTCATTGAAGGTGGATATCCACTTAAAGGGGAAGTTACCCCCTCTGGCAACAAGAACGCCGCGCTGCCTCTGCTGGCCGCGTGCCTTCTCACCGATGAACCCGTGGTCTTGCATAACGTCCCACAAATCGGTGACGTACATGTGATGAGACAGCTGCTCGAGATTATGGGCGTGAAGATCGATGACCTTAAGCCCCACACCTGGCGCCTGCACGCTGAGGAAATTCGAGATTGTGATCTCGACCCGGATTTAGCCAGACAAATTCGCGCTTCGGTACTACTTGCCGGACCTATGCTGGGGCGAAAGCAAGGGATTGTTCTTCCTCCGCCAGGCGGCGATGTCATCGGACGCCGTCGTGTGGACACACACTTCATGGCTCTCAAACGTTTAGGTGCTGAGATAAAGTATGGAGAAAAAGAATTCTCCATGCGCGCGCCCCAGGGGTTATCGGGCACAAAAATCCTCCTTGACGAAGCCAGCGTCACTGCAACAGAGAATGCGATCATGGCCGCCGTTGTCGCTTCGGGCGAATCGATGATATTGAATGCTGCCTCCGAGCCCCATGTTCAGGAGCTATGTGTCTTCCTGAATCAATTGGGAGCGAATATCGAAAACATTGGCTCTAACTCTCTGAAGATCTCCGGCGTGGAGAAGCTGCATGGAGGCGAGCACACAATAGGTCCAGATTACCTTGAAGTGATGAGCTTGATAGGCGCTGCTGTAATAACAGGCGGCGAGATCACGATCCGAGACGCCGCCCCGGAATATTTAGCTATGGCCCGCCTCGTTTTCAATAAGCTAGGCGTCGATTGGGAAATCGATGGGCATGACATCTTCGTCCCCGCCGATCAGAAGATGAAAGTGGAGTTCGATATCGGCGAGAAAATTCCTCAGATTAGCGTGATGCCATGGCCGGCATTCCCGACCGACCTTATGAGCATTGCCATCGTTGTCGCCACTCAATGTAATGGCACTGTGCTCTTCCACGATTGGATGTATGAGACTCGGATGTTCTTCATTGACAAACTCGTATCTATGGGAGCAAATATCATTCTTTGTGATCCGCACCGCTCTATCGTCCAAGGACCCAGCCAGCTTTTCGGCGAGCCGCTTGAAAGTCCAGATATTCGTGCCGGGCTTGCGCTCACATTGGCAGCACTCTCCGCAGAGGGGACATCTCGTATCAGGAACATCAACCAAATCGACCGTGGCTACGAGCGAATTGACGAGAAACTTCAGAGTCTAGGAGCACATATCCAGCGCCAGGAAGACGAATAAGTAACAAGAACGGGTTATCAACCTATGCCGCAGGGATCCCCCCCTGCTCCCTCGACACAAGGATGTATTTCCCTTTATTGATATGATGGTTGGCTCGCACCCATCACTACACTCTTCTTAAGTGACCTTCTTCATCTGTCCGTTGACCGGCTACAAGGCGCGCGGTATAATCTGCCGGTTGCACGCTTTGTGAAGCAATCAATTATTAGAGGAAATTTGAATGCCGAAACGCACATACCAACCGAAGATACGTCGCAGACTTCGAGTGCATGGATTTCGATCCCGGATGTCAACAAAGGGCGGTCGATCCGTCATCAAGGCTCGCCGCCGTAAAGGTCGTCATCATCTCTCTGTCCGGATGAATGAGCACGTCAAGAAAGTCAACTGGAAGGCTTGATCGGTCACCAAGATAAGGTGAGGGCCTGTTTCGACCGGCCAAGCGGATGAACCGAAAATACCGGCTAACCAATTCGTCCGACTTTCAGCGGGTGCGGCGCACAGGGAAATCCTTTGCCCACCCGCTTGCCATTCTGATAGCCAGCGCGAACAATCGTCCCACCTCACGCTTTGGCTTCACAACTGGTAAAGCCCTCGGCTCTGCAGTGCGAAGAAACCGGACAAAACGCCTCCTGCGAGAGGCGATCCGAGGACACTTGGCTACGATCAAACCTGGCTGGGATATCGTGATAATTGCACGGCCAAAAATTATTGAAAGTTCTTGGAGCGAGATTCAAGAGGCAATTACAAACCTTATTCAACGTGCAGAATTGTTCGGCAAATAACGGGCGAAGTATGAGTGATCACATTCAAGATCTAGAACCAGGGCTGATGGATATTCCTTTTACATTGGAAAACCTCCCCCGCCTACCTTTTCTTGCGCTCATCCGGCTCTACCAGGCAGTGATCTCTCCAGGGCTACCATCGGGTTCCTGCCGTTTCGAACCGACCTGTTCGCACTTCAGCTACCAGGCAATTGTTAAACACGGCATCATAAAAGGCGGCGCACTGTCTGTATGGCGTATCTTACGCTGCCAGCCATTTCACCCCGGCGGATATGATCCCGTTCCTTAGGAGAATTATGATTAAAGCAACCTTTCCATTGAAGAAATTATTCCTGCCAATAATCCTGGGCCTTTCTGCCCTCCTTTTAGTGGGCTGCTCTAGTCGCAGCATCATGGCTGCCTCAAGCTGGCCGGGATTAACGGTTAGCGAGGATATCGCCTATTTGGCTTACAACGAATACGTGCGCGCGGTCGATCTTTCGAGCGGACGTGAAGTCTGGAGTTATCCGCCAGAAGCAGATGCCAAGATCACGTTCTATGCCCCTCCGGCTATCGGAGCGGATGGCACCATCGTTATCGGGGGTTATAACAACGAAGTCCTTGCGCTAATACCGAATAACTCCTTCGTAAATGTCCTATGGTCATTCGAAGAAGCTACCGATCGCATTATTGGTGGACCGGTAATCATCGATGCTATGGTTCTCGTCCCCTCTGCTGAAGGGCGACTATACGCGCTTGACCTTGAAACCGGCAAACCAGTATGGGATAAGCCATTCGAGGCGCAGCATGCACTTTGGTCCTCGCCGAAAATTCAAGACGACCGAATCTACCTGACCTCGCTAGACCACCACATCTACGCCCTGGATCTTGAAACAGGTCGTGAGATCTGGCAAGCAAATCTGAGTTCTACCATTTCTGACTCTCCTTCGCTCACTGAAGATCTTGTCTTCGCTGGAACTTTTGAGGGGATATTGTTCGCCCTCGACAACAACCACGGAGAGATTGTCTGGCAGTTTAAAGCAGATGGAGCGATCTGGGGTTCCCCCGTAATCCTTGACGGTGCAGCCTTCTTCGCAGACGTGTCGGGAACTGCCTACGCGTTAGACATTTCTTCCGGAAAAGAATTATGGCGAAAGGAATTGCCTGGCAGTTCCGCCGCTTCTCCTACGATCCTGGATGACAGAGTATTTTTTATTAGTGAAACAGGTGAGGTGACTGCGTTCCTGCTCGAAAACGGTGATCCTGTATGGCCAAGCAGCGCAAATATGGAGGGGCGGCTTCTCGCTGATTCGATCCCCACCGATTATGGTCTGCTTGTTCCTGCGATGGATAGCGAATGCGTGGTTTTTAGCGTAGACCCGAGCACGGGCGCTGCCCGATGCATTATCGAACCCAAGTAAAAGACAAAGGTGATCTTGTATGTGGAATACAATAATTCTTGAACCAATGATCAACTCACTGCTTTTCATTTATAGCCTACTCGGGCAGAACTTCGGTTGGGCGATCATCGTCTTCACAGCGCTGGTGAGGCTCATTACCTTACCTCTCACGATGCAACAGATGCGCAGCACGATGGTGATGCAGGAGATCCAAGGCTCCGACCGCTACAAGAAGATGCAAGAGAAGTATAAGAAAGACAAGCAGAAACTCTCAGAAGAACAGATGAAACTGTTCAAAGACGTGGGTTACAACCCGATGAGCGGCTGCGTGGGACTGATCATCCAATTCCCGATTATCATCGGTCTCTACCAGGCCGTGATCCGAACACTTGCAGCCACGCCGGTGCAATTATTTGATCTCTCCAAGCTCCTATATCCATTCACCTCCGCAAGTCTCATTCCAGTGAATAGCCAATTTCTATGGATGAATTTGGGCCAACCGGAACGGCTTGTTCTGGACTTCCTACCCTTTGCGATCCCTGTATTGACGATCCTCGTGGTTATCACCACCTATCTGCAAACCAAGCTAACCACTCCAGCATCCCCCGATGCTCAAAGTCAGACCATGACGAAGATGATGGGATTGTATATGCCTCTCCTGCTGGGTTACTTTGCCTACTCTCTAGCATCCGGTCTTGCGCTGTACTTCTTCACATCTAACCTTCTCGGAATCCTCCAGGGGTATATCATGCGAAGAATTAGGGAGCGTCCCGCATCATAGGCTGCATCAATCTGACATGAAACCATGGCCACTCTTAAACGGAAGGTTGCGAGATGAACGAAACAAGAACGAGCATCGAAGCGATAGCACCATCAATTGAAGAAGCCATAGTCAAGGGCGCCAAAGAGTGGGGCCTGCCCCCTGATGCGTTTGATGTGGAAGTATTAGATGAGGGCACAAAGGGACTGCTCGGCTTCGGTGTTCGCCAGGCGCGAGTTCGTTTGACCGTCAAATCATCTTCTGACACCGGTAGAGTGGACATAAAGCGCGAGGAAACCGTCCCGCAAGCTGGCGAAATTCAACCATCCGTAGAGGGCAGCGATGAGGAAGCGCTTCAGATCTCCCACGATACTGTAAGCGAGCTTCTTCAACGTATGGGCATCGAGGCGCGCATCGAAGCACGTTGGGGCGAGGCTGATGCCCCAGGCAAGATCCGACCTCTCTTCCTGGATATCCATGGAGACGATCTCAGCATCCTCATCGGTCGCAGCGGCGAGACACTCACGGCTCTGCAGTACATCACGCGCCTAATCGTAGGCAAGGAACTCAAACGCCCTGTCGCGGTGCTGATTGACGTCGAAGGCTACCGCGCCCGACGCGAACAGCAGATTCGCCGCCTCGCTCAGCAAATGGCCAAACAGGCCATTGAAACTTCACAAACGATGTCGCTCGAACCGATGCCGGCTTACGAGCGCCGAATTGTCCATATTGAACTGCGAGAAAATCCTGATGTGGATACCACAAGCGTCGGCGAGAGAGATCAACGAAAAGTCACGATTATCCCCCGATAAGAAGCGCAATCAGTTGTCCGGTCACCACAGTCGTTTATAATCCTCAACATGGTTGCTTCGGACCGATCGGTCGATTACCTCATCATCGGACATGTTTCGGAAGATCTCACTGCAGATGGCCCTACCCTCGGGGGTACCGCTACCTATTCTAGTTTAACAGCCCAAGCCCTCGGTAAGAGAGCCGCTATCGTCACGTCAGCCGGCCCTGATCTCGACCTACATCCTCTTTCTGAGGTCTCGATCCACATCGTCCCCTCGCAGGATTCGACGATCTTCGCAAACGAACACTTGCCAGATGGGCGGCTTCAATCGATTCGGACCACAGCTGCATCGCTCACAAGCACTGACATACCCGAAAATTGGCGAGGCACCCCTATCGTTCATATTGCCCCGATCGCAAATGAGGTCGACTACTCCATCCTCGACATTTTCCCACAGGCATTAATCTGCCTGACACCCCAGGGATGGCTCCGCCGCTGGGGACCTTCAGGGGAGGTTTGGCTCGAGAATTGGGAAACCATTCAACAACAGATTTCTCGCGCCGACGTAGTAGTATTCAGCAGTGAAGATCTACAAGGCAATGAAGATACCATTGACCAAATCTCCCGATTTTGTGAGATTCTAGCAATCACCGACGGCCGCCGAGGGGCGCGCATTTTCTGGGCGGATGAGTGGAGGCAAATTCCAGCACCTGCAGCAAGTGAAATTGATCCTACCGGAGCAGGAGACATCTTCGCCGCTGCATTCTTCATCTTCCTGAACGACGGCCACTCACCCTGGACTGCCGCTCGTCTTGCCAACCATCTCGCCGCATTCTCTGTCTCAAGGAGAGGAATTGCCAGTATCCCGAGATCTACCGAGGTTA
>CBDTTY010000013.1:0-25206 GCA_965363875.1 uncultured Anaerolineales bacterium | reverse complement strand
AAGATGGGAATGCCTCTTTCCTCGAGAAACGCACCCATATTTGTGTCGCCTCAGGGTTTTCTCACCCCCTGCGGGGGTTCGAAATGACATCTACGGAAACAGTTCGTCCCCCGTTGTCATTTCGAGCGCAAGCGAGAAATCCCTATTACGATCCTCGGGAATTCACCTTGAATGAAAAAGACCTCTTTCTCAGAGGTCTATTCACTCTCTAACTTGATTCTAATAGGATTAGCGCAAACCTACGTCGCCACTCTTGTTTCAGACTTCATGCGCCGCCGATTGGAGATGAGCCCGACCAGACTGACCCAACCGAGAAAAATGCGAATGACCAACCCGATCGAAGTGACCGCCAACAAAAACACCGTCGCGATTACAACGATGACCATCCAGATCGAGAGCGGATCTCTACCGTGATAGGTGACCAATCGAGCGCGCAATCGCTGGATAAATTGCACACTGGGCTCGACCGGGACAAGGATGTCCGACAGCAGCTCTTCCAACCGCTTTTCGCTTAGACTTGCATCCATCTTTTTTTCATCTCACTTTTTCATCTTATAAAGATCTGGCTGCGGAACTCTCTTCCTCCAGACGTTTTGCATCAGCGCGGAGGGCATTCAATGTCCGGTGATATAGGCTTTTAACCGCCCCCTCACTTCGACCCATCACCTCTCCGATCTCCGCGTTCGACATACGCTCAACAAATTTAAGGATCAGCAGCTGCTGTCGGTCGGGAGGGAGTTGCCGCACGATCGTCATCAGCAGCTCGGTCTCCTCAAGAGCCATCGCCTCCGATTCAGGGTGCTTGGATGCCTCACTCACCGCTACATGCTGGTCAAGCGGGACGATCGGGCGACGACTGCGATCGCGGTGCCAGTTCGCAACCAGGTTGTGCGCTATGCGATACAACCAGGCTGTGAAGGGAACTCCTTTATCCTCGAACTTTGCCACATGCCGCAGTGCTCGCTGGAAGACCATCTCTGTCAGGTCCTCCGCATCGTGAACGTTCCCCGTCCGGTAGTAGATGTAGTTGTAAATCTTCCGGACGTGCCGCTCGTATAGCTCGCCGAAAGCCTCGGGATCTGAACCCGCTCGCTGCGCCAGCAACATTTCATCCATCGCCGGTTCTTTCATTGCGCACCGGCCTTGAATCCTGATCTTCTATAAGGGAGAACACCATTTTCCTTCATTCGTTACCCTTACTAAAGTCGCGATCTCGGAATGATCCCGCGCCAACCATTCTCCTCTAAAATGCCTTCGCAGTATAGCATAGGGCACTATCATGGATGCTATAATGCCCCCTCAACCCTATGCAATCACTAATCTCCTTCGACCTCGAGACCACCGGCCTGGATCCCACTCGCGACGCCATCATTGAAATCGGAGTGGTTCGATTTCGCGGCGACCGCGTCGAAGATGAATGGTCGGAACTCATCTGCCCCGGTCGTCCGATCCCCCCCGCCATCGTTCAACTCACCGGCATTACCGACGCCATGGTCTCAAGTGCTCCACGGATCACACAGGTACTCTCCGATCTGGATGCTTTCGTCGGCGACCTGCCCATCCTGGGGCATAACATTCAATTCGATCTGGCATTCATGAAACGCCGCGGCTTATTCGAGCTAAATTCCTACCTCGACACTTTCGACCTGGCTTCTGTCATGCTTCCCTCCCAGGGACGGTATGGTCTCCAGGCATTGGCACAGTCGCTCGGCGTACCTGTGCAAGCCGCCCACCGGGCGATAGATGACGCCCACACAACTCGCCAGGTATTTTTACAGCTATACGAGGAAGCACGTGCAATCCCATTCCCCATCCTGGAGGAGATTACCCGCTACGGAGAGGAGATTGAATGGGGAGCCGGCTGGGTGTTCGATCTGGCCTACGGCGAGAGACGTGAGGAAGAAGAATCTACCAAGGGTGAATTCCCAACCCTGTTCCCAAAAGCCATCATCCCGGAAGAAAAGCTCACCCCATCGGTTGAACCAGAACCACTTGATGTGGAGGAGATCGCCTCCATTTTCGAGCCGGGCGGATCAATGGCGCGCGCATTCCCAGGATATGAAGATCGTCCACAGCAGATCAGCATGGTGAGAGCAGTAACAGAGGCGCTCTCCGAGAGCAAGCACTTGTTGGTCGAGGCTGGAACGGGTACGGGGAAATCGATGGCTTACCTGGCCCCTGCCTTCGCATGGGCGACACAAAATGGGCAGCCCGTTGTCATCTCAACCAATACGCTCAACCTCCAGGATCAATTGATCCACAAAGACATTCCCGACTTGAATCAAGCCCTGGGCACTGAATACCAAGCAGCGGTTCTCAAAGGGCGCGGCAATTACCTCTGTCCCCGCCGCTTCAACACCTTACGCAGCCTGGGTCCGCGATCATCAGAAGAGACGCGTGTCCTCACCAAACTCCTGCTCTGGTTAACCAACGGCGGCAGCGGCGATCGCAGCGAGCTCAACCTACCTCGGGAAGAGTCTGCGATCTGGGCGAGATTGTCTGCAGATAACGAGGACTGCTCGATCGAGAATTGCGTTCAACATGCTGGCGGGACTTGCCCCTATTACCGCGCTCGTCTTGGGGCAGAGCACGCCCATGTCATCATCGTTAATCATGCGCTCTTATTGGCTGATATCGCCATCGGAAACCGTGTGATTCCCGAGTATCAATATCTGATCATCGATGAGGCGCATCACCTTGAGTCAGCAACGACGAACGGCCTGAGCTATAGCGTAACGGAAAGGGAAGTGCAACGCGTTCTGCGCGACCTGGGGAGCCGGACAAGGGGACTCTTACGTCAGATTTATGAAGTCGCCCGCGCCTCGCTTCCTCCCGAAGGTTCCACACAGGTCGATCGAGTCATCAGCGCAGTATCCGACCGAACTGTCGAAAGCATCGAAATGTCCAAGACTCTATTCGGACACATCTCTGAAGTTCTTGAGAATCAGCGTGAAGGGCGAGAGTTGGGATTCTACGGGCAGCAGATGCGCATCGTCCCCGCAACGAGAACGCTACCTGATTGGGAAAAGGTGGAGATCTCCTGGGAAAATCTGCGCGGCCCGCTCACCAAGATCGTTGAGAAACTCACAGAAATGGCCGATGATCTTGAAAGTCTGGCAGAGACAGGGGTTGATGCTGCCGAAAACCTGTCGGTCGCGGCCCGCATCGCCCGCCGCAGCCTCGGTGAGGTCTACAAACACCTCGAACGGATGATCTTCGAACCGGACCCGGCTGATATATATTGGGCTAATGTGCGCCCGCCCGGCGAGCATCTCTCGCTGCATGCCGCACCCCTCGAAGTCGGGCCGCTCGTGGAACGCTATATTTGGCACGAAAAAGAAGCTGTAATTATGACCTCGGCTACGCTCACAACAGCCGGCGACTTCGACTATATCCGCCGGCGGTTGTACGCACAGGACGCGGACGAGCTAGCCCTCGGCTCACCGTTTGATCACGAATCATCCACGTTGCTTTATCTCGTGAACGACATACCTGAGCCCGTACAACGACAAGCCTATCAGCGCGCGCTCGAAAGCGGATTGATCCGCCTGGTTACCGAGATCGGAGGCCTGACGATGGTCCTCTTCACATCGAATGCCCAGCTCCAGGCTACTGCCCGCGCCTTGGCCGAACCCTTAACACGTGAGGGTATTCATCTCTTCGAGCAGAGTCGAGGAGCTTCCCGCCACGCCTTATTAGAGAGCTTCCGATCGACAGAGCAAGCCGTCCTGCTCGGCACACGCTCTTTCTGGGAAGGCGTTGACATCCCCGGACCGGCGCTCTCCGTTCTTGGGATTGTTCGCCTGCCATTCGCAGTCCCCAACGACCCCATCATCGCCGCACGTGCAGATACATACGAATCCCCCTTTGATGAATATATGCTTCCAGAAGCCATCCTGCGTTTCCGGCAGGGCTTTGGCCGTCTGATCCGCACCCGCTCAGATCGAGGCGTCGTAGTGGTCTTCGATCGCAGAATCGTCTCGAAATTCTACGGACGTCTGTTCGTCGATTCGCTCCCCCGCTGCAGCGTCAAACTCGGAACCCTGGCCGAGCTTCCGGAAGCAGCTACACGCTGGCTTGGTTTTTAGTCGCGCATTGACGCCCTTCGCCGCATCCGACTATAATCGACACACCAAACATCTTCAAATAAGTCGAAGGATGAAACAACGTGATTGATGTCAACGAACTGCGAAATGGCGTGACCTTTGAGTTGGATGGGAACCTCTTTAAAGTAATCGAGTACACACACCATAAACCCGGACGAGGCAAAGCCACGATCCGTACGAAAGTGCGCAACTTGCGCAGTGGCGCCGTCCTTGAAAAATCTTTCACATCAAGCGATCGGGTGCAGGACGTTCGGCTCGACTACCGCACCGCCCAGTTCCTCTACTACGACGGGAACCTGTACCACTTCATGGACATGGTTTCATTCGAGCAGCCGGCGCTTGATAGCGATGCAGTGGGAGATGCAGTTAATTACCTCACTGAAAACTTGGAGGTGAAACTCACCTTCTACGGTCAAGAACCGATCGAGCTTGAACTACCAACTGCGGTCGATCTCGAAGTCACAGAGGCGGAGATGGCTTTAAAAGGCGACACTGCCACAGGCGCAAATAAAACCGTTACGATGGAGACCGGCCTCAAGGTCCAGGTTCCTCTTTTCGTCGAGAAGGGTAATAAAATTCGTGTCGATACCCGCACTGGCGAGTACTTGACCCGGGTTTAGATCAACTAAACCGCGCCCCATCCCCATGATTACCCCTGCCGGCAAAGAATGCCCCTACTACTACGAGGACTTCAATCGAGGTCGATCCATACAGGAATGCCGTCTGCTAGAAAACACCCCCGATGGTGGAGAATACACGCCTGATCTTTGCGAGAAGTGCAAAGTTCCCAGGATCAAGATGGCCAACGCCTGCCCAAATATGGTATTGGAAGCGAAGGTTAAACGCAGCTTTCTCGGTCTTCGGCGAAGTATCGAAATTACAGCCTTCTGCACAAAAACACTCCAGGATGTGCCAGAACCAGAAATCGGCTGCGGACAGTGTCACCTCGAATTTCCTGCTTTCAGAACCTCCGCGGAGGAATAATGCTCAAAACCATCCTGCTTGATCTGGACGATACGCTCCTTGATAACAAGATGGAGAGCTTCCTCCCAGCCTATTTCCAGCGGTTGGGAGATTACATGTCGGACACCTTCGCTCCAGATGGTTTCATTCGCGAGCTCGTCGCCGGCAGCCAGAAGATGTTTGAAAACAGCGATCCTCGAGTGACACTTGAAAAAGCCTTCGCGGATTACTTCTATCCAGCTTTGGATCTTAACGCGGACGAAGTTGAAGCTCAGATTTACACCTTCTATAAACAAATCTTCCCATCGCTAAAAACCGTTACCGGCGCGCGCCCTTCGGCAAGACCCGTTGTGGAGAGTCTTCTAAAACAGGGTTTTGAGGTCGTCGTTGCCACCAACCCTCTCTTTCCGAGGGTTGCGATCGAGGAGCGGCTTCGATGGGCGAACCTGGCACCTGAAGAGCTCCCCTTCACGATGATCACAAGCTACGAAATCTTCCACTTCACAAAACCCCGGCCAGCGTATTACGCCGAGATCCTCGGTCAATTGGGGCGCAAGCCACATGAGGTTGTGATGGTAGGAAACGACCCCGGGCTCGACCTCGACCCGGCTCGAGTATTATCCATGCGCGTCTACCATCTTTCAGACGACCCCGGTGATAAGTACCCCGGCGGAAGCCTCGACGATATGCTTAAGTGGATAGAGCAGCAAGTAGACGCACCCGATCCAGAGGAACTCCGCACAGCGCAGGCGATCTCCGCCCGCTTCCGCGGGCATGCTGGTGCGCTTGCTACGGTCGTTCGTAAGCTCACGGACGACGAGTGGAAACAACGACCAGCAACGGGTGAATGGGCACCGGTGGAAATCGTCTGTCATCTACGCGATGTAGAGCTGGAAGTCAATCTGCCTCGGCTTGCAGCTTTCTCCGCCTCCGAACCACCCCATCTGACGGCGCTCGACACCGATCCCTGGGCGGATGAGCGAGATTACCTCAGCCAATCCGGACCGGAGGCGTTAACTGATTTTCTCGAAGCACGGGTGGCCCTTCTGAAGGAATTGGAGGTTCTCACCGAGAACGAATGGGGCATGCCCGCTCTGCACTCCCTGCTGGGTCCTACTTCTTTACTCGAGGTGATGGGAATCTCAACGGACCATGATCTCCTGCATCTTGCGCAGATGCACGCTACGCTCCTGGAGATCACCTGATACACCACGGCATTCGTTAAACTGCGCACCCATAAAAAACCGAATCCCTTCATCCCCTCCCAGCCTACCTTTACACTCCTTCGAGCGAAAGTTATAATCTTTGCATTGGGGGAAGTGCTGGAATTGGCAGACAGGCGTGACTTAGAATCACGTGCCCTTGGGCGTGTGGGTTCAAATCCCACCTTCCCCACAGCGAGCTGTTCGCTTGGCTTGGTCTCATTTTGGAAGATCAAGCCATCAACTTTCCCCAGTAAATATTCATAACTGCCAGGAAGGAAAGTATATTGAAAATCGAAAGACAGGACCTGGAAAACCGCCAAGTAGAACTTCAAATTGAAGTCGCTTCGGATCAACTTCAGACAGCAATGCACTCCGCCGCACGACGTCTCAGCCGAGGAACCAAGATTCCCGGGTTTCGCCCTGGGAAAGCACCCTACGAGGTTATCGTGGGGAAATTCGGTGAAGATGTTATCTTCGAAGAAGCACTGGAGCGCCTCGGTCAGGAAATCTATCGTGACGCTCTCGAAGAAGCCAAGATCGAACCCTACGCTCCCGGCTCGCTTGAGGAAGTTATCCGTGAAGACCCGCTCAAGCTTCGCTATACGGTGCCCCTCGCGCCTGAGGTCGACCTAGGCGCATATCGAGAAATTAGGATCCCTTTCGAAGACGCTGAAGTCACGGACGAGGCTTTTGAAGAGGCACTAGAGGAAATTCGTCAGCGACAAGCGTTGATAGAACCTGTCGACCGCCCGGCTGAAGAGACAGATCTGGTGATCATCGATTTGTCCGGCGAACTCCTTGATCCAGAGGATGGGGAAGACGCACAATTGCTCGACATGAAGGACATCTCCGTCCTGGTCGACCCAGAAACCGATGTCCCCACCCCTGGTGTTATGGAGCATCTTCTGGGCTTGACCGCCGGGGATGAAAAATCCTACGAATACACATTTACTGACGACCATCCAAGCGAAGATCTGCAAAAACGAGCAGCTAAGTTTCACATCAAGTGTTTGGATGTGAAATCCCGATTTATCCCGGAGTGGTCGGACGAACTGGCAGAAAACCTGGGGGAATTTGAAAGCTTGCTCGATTTGAGAGTGAAGCTTCGCGAGAACCTTCAGAAACAGGCGGAAATGGAGGCGGAAAACCAACATAGGGACGAAATCATGCAGAAAATCGTCGACGGAGCTTCTGTGGAATATCCGCCCATCGTCCTTCAGGAAGAGAAGGAGAACCTCCTACAAGATCTACGTATGCGTCTGGGTAACCAAAATCTTGCGCTCGAGGATTATCTAAAAATCGAAGGAAAAACAGAGGAAGATCTCCGCGAGGAGCTCGAACCTGAAGCAATTGAGCGCATCAAGCGCGGCCTTGTTTTAGGCAAGATTGTCGACGTCGAAGAACTTAAGGTAGAAGATGATGAAATTGACGCTGAGATCAAGCGCCTTATCGAACCTTTAGGGGCGGAAGCTGATAAACGACTTCTTGAAGCGTTCGAATCCCCCGCAGGGCGTCATCGCATTGCCATGGATGTTCTAACCGATAAGGCAATACGCCGCATAATCGCAATCGCCAAAGGTGAAGCAGAAGAACAGGATGTATCTACTATAGAAGTTAACGGCAAAGAAGAGAATAATGGTATGGATTCTGCACCTGAGGTCTCAGGCGCAGATGACATGGAAAAGGAGTAAGTACCCAATCATGGATATTAAAGATCCGCGTTCAATAATTCCAATGGTGATCGAATCGAGCGGGCGTGGTGAGCGCGCCTATGATATTTACTCGCTTCTCTTACGCGAACGCATCATTTTCCTTGGCACCCCGATAAACGACCAGGTGTCCAATCTTATGGTTGCACAGCTATTGTTCCTCGATCGCGAGGATCCAGACCGACAGATTAACATGTATATCAATAGCCCTGGTGGTCAGATTTATTCCGGTTTAGCAATCTACGACACCATGCAGCAAGTCCGCTCGCCGATTTCAACAGTCGCTGTAGGCATGACTGCTTCGTTTGGTACGATTCTGTTAGCCGCAGGGACGAAAGGGAAACGCTACACCCTGCCCCATGCAACGATTCACTTACACCAACCCTTGAGCAGCATCCAGGGTCAGGCAACAGATATCGCCATCCAGGCAGAAGAGATCTTGCGTTTACGAGCAGAATTGAATAACATACTCGTAAGCCATACCGGTCAACCTCTGGATGTTATTGAGCGGGATACAGAGCGCGATTTCTACATGACCGGAAATGTTGCACAGGAATACGGCATCATCGACCATATCCTCGAGCCCATTGAAAACGAGGATACAGAGGAAAAAAAGAAATAAAAGTGTAGGTCTATGCCCAAGAAACAGGAACCACAGGTACCCGAGGCACGCCGATGCTCCTTCTGCAGCCGCGATGAGGAGACAATCCATCGCCTTATCGCCGGTCCTGAAGGCGTCTTCATCTGCAACGAATGTGTCGACCTCTGCCAGGACATCTTAGAGGGCGAAGGAGCCCGGCCGCCTGGTGGTCTTTCCTCTTCCGGTAAACCATCCCTATCCCCTCGAGAAATCTACAACAATCTTGAGGAATATGTCGTTAGCCAGGAGCATGCAAAACGCGTGCTTTCTGTGGCTGTCTACAACCATTACAAGCGCATCGCCAATCGCGGCCACCACGATGTGGAATTGGATAAGGCTAATATTCTGCTAGCTGGTCCCACAGGAAGCGGTAAGACGCTTCTTGCCCAGACCTTAGCCCGCAGTCTAGATGTGCCTTTCTGTATCGCCGACGCTACAGCACTCACAGAGGCCGGCTATGTTGGTGAAGATGTAGAGAATATCCTCCTGCGTCTACTGCAGGCTTCCGATTTCAACGTTCAGCGCGCCGAACGCGGCATCGTTTATATCGATGAAATTGACAAAACCGCCCGCAAAAGCGGCGATAATCCGAGCATCACTCGCGATGTCTCTGGCGAGGGAGTCCAGCAGGCACTCTTGAAGATCATCGAGGGCGCGGTTGTGAATGTCCCGCCGCAGGGGGGACGGAAGCACCCACAGCAAGAGTTCATACAGGTCGATACCTCCGATGTTCTTTTTGTCTGCGGGGGCACTTTCACCGGGCTGGCGGATATCGTCGCCGAGCGTGTAGGGCACCGCGGCAGAATGGGTTTCTCCGGTACGGTAACGGACGCACTGGCGCAAAAACTCGAGGAGAGCGCCCTTCTACGCCTGGTCATCCCAGACGATTTGATGCGGTTCGGGATGATCCCAGAGATCGTCGGTCGTCTGCCGGTTGTGACAAACGTTGATCCCCTCGATGCAGAAGCGCTGCGCGCCATCTTGACCGAGCCGCGCAATGCACTCGTCCGGCAGTACAAACGCCTGCTTGAGATGGATAAGGTGGAGCTTGAATTCACCGAAGAAGCGCTCACTGCAGCCGCCCAGCTCGCTCTCGAACGAGAGACAGGAGCGCGCGGCCTTCGCGCAATCATTGAAGGCGCTCTGCTCGACGTGATGTACGATATCCCTTCCTGCCCAGACATCAGCCGTGTTTTGGTTGATGAGCAGGCTATTCACCGAACGGGAAAACCCCACCTCTACGATGAAAACGGGGAGGAATTCCCGATCAGCGACAAGAGCCTGCCCGACGCCGCTTGATCCAATTCACTCTCTCAGGTAATAAAAATGAATAGACTTTCTACCTTCTCAATCGTTGCTTACGATGCGGCTGTTGATGCTTGGGGTATCGCCGTCGCCTCAAAGTTCCCGGCCGTCGGCGCTGTCGTCCCCTGGGCTCAAGCGGGTGCAGGCGCCGTCGCCACTCAATCTTATGCCAATACAACTTTCGGTCCTGCAGGATTAGATCTGATGTCGAAGGGCCGTTCTGCCCAGGAAGCTCTGAATGAGCTGCTGGCGAATGACGAGGAGCGAGAGCTTCGCCAGGTAGGGATCGTCGACGCACAAGGTCGTTCAGCGACCTTCACAGGCGCAGATTGCTTCGAATGGGCCGGCGGGAAAACCGGTGAGAATTACTGCGTTCAGGGAAATATACTCACCGGTCCGGAAGTGATCGAGCAGATGGCTTCTACGTTTGAGGGCTCAAGGAAAGACCTTCCCGAACGCTTGCTCGATTCGTTGCTTGCCGCCGATCAGGCAGGTGGCGACCGCCGTGGGAAACAGAGCGCAGCGATCTACGTCGTAAAACCCGAAGGCGGATATGGGGGCTTCAACGACCGTTGGATCGATTATCGTGTCGACGATCACGAAGATCCAGTCTCACGCCTGAAGGAGATCCTCGGGCTTCATACCCTGTACTTCGGGAAAAGCCCGTCTGAAGAGGAGCTTGAAATCGACGCCGCAGTCTGCGAAGCTCTGCAGCAAATAATGCAAAATATGGGCTATGAAATCGAGGAAATCACCGGAGAATATGATCAGAAAACCCAGACCGCGCTCCGCCAGTTTATCGGCAACGAAAATTTCGAAGAGCGCACGGATTTTGAAAAAGGCCGCATCGATCAACCAGTATATGAATACCTGCTGAAGAAATTCCACGGCTAATTTCGAGAGATCGCCGCGCAAAGATCTGCGGCTGCACCCGACGCCTCGAACAGTGAACATCACGATGCTATTCCTAAGGCAACTATGAGAAAACTGGCGGACATCAAAGGTCTGATTATCGACATGGACGGCGTGCTTTGGCGTGGGCGGACTTTTCTGGAGGGCGTACCCGAATTCTTTACATTCCTACGGACCAACTCCATGCCTTTTTTGCTGGTCACAAACAACTCCACCGTCACGCCAAAGAGTGTGGCTGATCGCATGCAAGATGCTAGTGTGCAAATCGACCCGGCTGAGGTTTTAACCTCCTCACAGGCAACCGCAGCTTATTTACAGTATAAATACCCCTCTGGGGCCACGATCTACGCAATTGGTGAAGTTGGTCTGATAAGCGCGCTATCCGCCGCGGGATTTCGCCTTCATGACTCAGCCGACGGTGTGCAAGCCGTCGTAATGGGCTTCGATCGAGAGATCAGCTGGGCGAAGATGACTGAAGCTTCCATTGCCATTCAATCGGGGGCACATTTCGTCGCTACCAACCCGGACCTGAGTTTTCCGACTGAGCGCGGACAGGCTCCTGGCGCAGGCGCTTTCATCACAGCCGTTCAACTTACTACCGGCGTCGAACCGCTCATAATCGGCAAGCCGGAACCCCGCCTTTTTAACCTCGCTAGAGAACGATTAGGTCTAACAGCCGAGCAGATCCTTGCTCTGGGTGACCGGATAGAGACCGACATCGTAGGCGCTCAACGTGCTGGAATAGCAGCCGGTTTGCTTCTCACCGGGGTGACATCGAGTGATCAGGCAGAAGCATCGACGATCAAACCCGAGTGGATCTTTGATGACCTGCCATCTCTCACGCGCGAGCTCACAAGGATACACGAGTGAAACCGAAGCCATTTTTCTTCGACCTGACCCTGCCCCAGGTAGAAGCCCACCTGCAAACACTCGGCGCTGAACGCTACCGTGCCCGGCAGCTCTGGGAGGGTATATATAAGAATTTAGCGCCCTCCCCTCAGATAATTTCCAACCTCCCCGAAAATCTACGCGAACAACTAGAAACAACGCTCGCCTTCTCTGCATTGACCGTACAATCATCGGTCAGCTCCCGGGACGGCGAAACTGAAAAGTATCTCCTGGAAACACAGGATGGAAAGGCGATTGAAGTTGTTCTAATGCGTTACCACCGCCGCCATACAGCCTGCATATCTACTCAAATCGGCTGTGGCATGGGTTGTGTGTTTTGCGCCACGGGCCAGATGGGCTTTAAACGCAACCTGAGCTCAGGAGAGATTATTGAGCAGGTAATCAGGGTGGCCAGGCAGCTTGATACCAACGGCGACCGCCTTTCGAACATCGTATTTATGGGAATGGGTGAACCCTTTCAGAATTACGAAGCCTCGATGGATGTGATCGACCGCCTGAACGATCCCGAAGGTTTCAACTTCGGAAAACGTCGATTTACAATTTCCACGGTTGGCTTGGTCCCGATGATCGAACGGTTTACACAAGAACATCGTCAGGCGAACCTGGCAATATCGCTGCATGCTGCTACAAATGCCTTACGTGAACGGTTGCTGCCGATCAATCGCCGCTACCCGCTGGATGTGTTGATGCCCGCATGCCGCTCCTATACGGTGCAGAGTGGACGGAGGATCACCTTCGAATGGGCGCTCATTCAAGGGGTGAATGACGGAGATGAACAAGCTGCGGCGCTGGTGGATTGGGTACACAGAATGAATTGCCACATTAACATCATCCCTCTCAATCCAACCGATGGTTATGAAGGGAAAGCTGCTAACCTCGATCGAGTCACACATTTTCAAAATGCCTTAGAACAGGCTGGAATCTCCACAACGGTCCGCGTCCGCCGTGGGATCGATATCCAAGCAGGATGCGGTCAGTTGGCCGCTAAAAAGCAGAGAAACGACTCCCGTTGAGGTCTCCCCCGGCACCAAAAATGCATTTATCTTGTCATTTCCTGACCAGAAAGGTATGATTACATGATGGTCAAGAATTACGTCATCATGCCGTCGATCCTATCGGCGGATTTTTTAAACTTAGGTGACGCAATCGCGGAGTGCGTTGCTGCCGGTGCCGATTGGTTACATCTAGATATCATGGATGGGCACTTCGTTCCCAACATTGCGTTGGGACCAGGCTTCGTCAAGGCTTGTAGACGCGCAACAGATCTACCTCTCGATGTTCATCTGATGATTGAAAATCCAGAGCGATATTTTGATGCTTTTTCCGCAGCCGGGGCGAGTGCAATCAGCGTTCATTATGAGGTCTGCCCTCAGGTACGAAATACGCTCAGCATGATCCGGGATAGGGGACTAAATGCCGGCATAGCGATTAACCCCGGAACAGCAGTTGATGAGATCCAAGATATTCTCGACCTGGTTGACCTTGTTTTAGTGATGACCGTTCAGCCTGGTTTTGCCGGCCAAAGCTTCATCGAGTCTTCTGTAGAAAAAGTCCGCCGCACGCGCAGCTTAATCGACGCAGCGGGTCTGAACACTCACATTCAAGTGGATGGTGGAATCAATTCCAAGACCGCGCCCGCATGCGCCGATGCAGGGGCAGATTATTTCGTCGCCGCAAGTGCAATCTTCCAGCACTCAAAGGGGATCACAGCTGGCCTTCGTGAGTTACAATCTTCACTTGGGGTAGAATCAAGGTGAACGCAACAGGTCGCCTAGAAGGCGACCACGGGTTGCGATAGGAATTAGTAGGAGGAAGGTAAAAGACTAGACGCGGGCCATCCGTTTAATACACTTCGTACACAGCGTCTTCTGAACCATGCGCCCGCCATCCATGACCTGCACTTTCTGAAGGTTGGGACGAAACTTGCGTTTCGTCGCCTTCATGGAGAAGCTACGGCTCTGCCCGAACATGGTTTTTTTGCCGCAATTCTCGCACTTAGCCATCTAGGATGCTTCCTTTCTAACGAAATCGTTTATTTATGGACCGGCGCAAATGTTACCACAGCTTAGACCGTCCATCAATGCCTAGCTCTATGATGGGAGAGGAATCGAATGACCGACGAAAGTACTGTTCTAGGGCGAATCATCGTCTCACCGAAGGCGATCGCCACAATAGCATCGCAATGCGCTCTGCAGTCGTACGGCGTCGTTGGCATGGCCTCGAAGAACATCGTCGACGGCATAACCCAGGCTCTCGTACGCGACCCTCGGCACGGGGTACAGGTCAGCACTTCTGACGATCAAATCACCATTGATCTGTACATCATCATTGAATATCAAACCCGGATTTCTTCTGTCGCTGCGAGCGTCGCCAACATCGTACACTACCAGGTGGAGAGATCACTTGGTATGCCTGTTAAAGCTGTGAACGTTCATGTTCAAGGTTTACGGATCAGCAGCAGAGACTAATCACCGAACGGAGGCTCGATGAGCAAGCCGTACAAAGATATTGATCCAGAGCTTCGAGCGCGCCTTCATAAGGGAGCTCTAGAGATCGATGGAGCCACCCTGAGCCAGCTGCTCTTCGCTAGTCTGGACTGGCTCCGAACCAACCAGCAGCTCGTTAACTCGTTGAATGTCTTTCCCGTTCCGGATGGTGATACTGGAACCAACATGGTCCTGACGATGCAGTCGGCAGTGGACGAGATCAGCAATATTAGCGAACGCTCAGTAGGAGATGTGGCATCTGCAATAGCACAAGGCGCACTCATGGGCGCACGCGGCAATTCTGGTGTCATTCTTTCACAGATCTGGCGTGGGTTCGCCCGCGTTCTGGAAAACGAAGAAATGATGGCCGCCGAATCCTTCGTTTCCTCCCTGAAAGAGGCGAGCGAGACGGCGTATAAAGGCGTCGTGCGCCCCGTGGAGGGGACAATCCTCACAGTCTCGAAAGACATTGCTGCTGAGGCACAAAAAGCATTGGATGGTGGAATAACTTCCACCCTCGAGCTTCTCGAGCGGGTTGTGGAAGCCGCCGACGATTCCGTCGAACGAACACCCGATCTCCTGCCAGTATTAAAGGATGCTGGTGTCGTAGATAGCGGCGGAAAGGGTTTGTTCTTTATCCTGGAAGGCATGCTTCGCGCCGCTTACCGACTGCCGCTTGACCAACCAATTCTCAGCGTCCAGCCCTTGAGTTCGCTTGACCTGGACAGAGCAGCAGAGTCCATCGAACCTGGTCAGGATTGGGAAGTCATCATTGACTTCTCTCCCGAGGAGTCGTTAGATCTTGGATCCTTCTACACAAAACTAGAGGAGATTGGCACATCCATTCAGGTCGGCGAGGGTGATGGGATGTACCGCATGCATATCCACGTGCAGGATGAAAAAGAATACGAGCCTATAGATTACATCAAAGGCTTAGGGACGATCACGAATATTGCCATCGAGAACTTAATGGTTCAAACCGCAAAACCAGAGCATGATCATTCTCTTTCTGAGATCCGTCTTCAGAGCATTGAGCCCGGAGAGATTGCCGTAGTTGCAGTCGCTCCAGGTGTGGGTCTCGCCCGAGTCTTCGCCAGCCTGGGCGTCACGGCTCTCATTGAGGGTGGTCAGACAATGAATCCAAGCACACAGGAGATCATGAACGCGTTTGAAAATCTACCAACAGATCAGGTCGTCATCCTGCCTAACAACAAAAATATCATCCTGGCCGCGCAACAGGCGACCGAACTTACGGTTAAGAAAGTCGCAGTAATTCCCACTGTTTCCGTTCCACAGGGTATTGCCGCCATGTTCGCATGGAACGCTGATGGCAACTTCGAAACCACCGCCAGTGCGATGACGGCGGAGCTCGAATCAATCCAATCCGCCGCAATCACAACTGCCACTCGATCAGTTGAGATTGATGATGTTAAGGTGGAAACGGGACAGGTGATCGGTCTTCTTAACGGGAAACTCACGTGTTCGGGCCAATCGATAGAGGAAGTCCTGACCGATATTCTCAAAGAAGCTTCAACAGAGGAATATGAATTAATCACCCTGTACTATGGTGAAGACTTGAATGCGATGCAAGCTAACCAACTCGCAGATATCGTTCGCGAAATCTACCCAAAGCAGGAGATCGAAATCCACGATGGCACTCAACCACACTATCAACTCATCCTTTCCATCGAGTAAGTATCGTCTATGATCAAAATCGTCACAGACGCAGCGGTTAGATTCACAACGCCAAATTTCGCCCAGCAACACGGGGTAACAATCGCTCCAATCTCTGCTCACTGTGGAAATACACGCATTTCCGATGGCCCCGATGCTGACCTGCATGATCTCCGTCCATCGCTAAAAGAATGTGAGCAGGAGATACGTATTGAGAGCCCCTCCGTCAATCAAATCGCAGAGATTTATTCGCATCTAAGCGCCCAGACGAATTATATTTTATCCATCCATTCATCCTCAGGATTAACCAACTCATTTAGAAACGCACAAAAAGCCAGTCAACAGTTCTTGGGGAGGATGGACATCCACGTGGTCGACTCCCAAACCACATCTATCGGACTGGGGTTGATAGTACAAACCTGCATTCAAGGAATGCAGCGGGGCGAATCGCTGGATAAATTGGTAAAAACCGTTCGCGGAATGATCACCCGCCTCTATACGGTCATGTTCCTTGATGATCTTTCATATCTGGCACGAAACCAAATCGTAAGTCAGTCTCAGGCATTTCTGGGAAACATGTTGGGGGTCATTCCCTTCCTGACAATCGAAAATGGCGAAATTCAACCCATGGAAAAGGTCCGATCTAGACCACGGGCGCTTGAGAAGTTGATCGAATTCGTTTGTGAATTTTCAGGAGTAGACCACCTTGGTATCCTTCATGGGTATGGAAAGCCAACGCAAGACGCACTTTATATCGCTGAACGACTGCGCTCTTTATACCCGAGCTCGCCGATTTCACAGGTATGTTACGGTCCTACACTCGCACCATTCATTGGCTTCAACGGTCTTGGGGCAATCGTGCTTGAATCTAAAGAAGATTCCATATGACCATCAAAACCAGTCCCTTTGCCATCGTTACGGACAGCACAGCTGACGTCCCGATTGATACCGCAGAATCCCTGAATATCTCCGTGATTCCAGCGGTGTTGACCTTGGACGGTGAGACGTATGTGGATGGTCTTGACATATCAAGAGCTGAGTTCTACGAGCGAATGCCTGACCTGCGGACACCTCCCACAACGGCTGTGCCGTCCGTACTCGTCTTCGAAGAGACCTACCAACGCCTGTTTGAAAGCGGCGTCGAGCGTATCCTTTCTATCCACTTATCCGCCAATCTAAGTGGGATGGTCAATACCGCTGAGCAGGCAGCACTCAACTTTGATGACCGCGTGAAAGTATTTGACAGCGGCCAGCTCTCCCTCGGTGTTGGCTTCCAAGCCATCGAGGCTGCCCAAACGGTCATGAAGGGATTGGATTTCGACCAAGTTGTGAGCACAGCCAGGCGATTTCGAGAGAGAGCGTATGTCCTTGCGCTGATCGATCGACTCGAATTTATGCGCCGAAGCGGACGAGTGAACTGGCTTCGTGCCAATATCGGTGATTTTCTTCAAATCAAGCAATTAGTGGAAGTGAAAGATGGTCACGTAAATGCGCTTGCACGTTCTCGTACCTACACGAAGGCTTTCGAGCAATTAATCTCGATTGCATCTACCTGGAAAAACATTAAACGTCTCGCCGTGCTCCATTCTGGAGCGCCAGAAAGAGCTGAGGAGCTCACCGAGCGGGTAATCAACCTGTGCCCGAACCCTTTAATGATCGTCGATATAACCACGGTCATTGGTGTCCACGTTGGACCAGGATGCGTTGGGCTCGCCGTTTTAACACAGGATTAACTCTGGCACTTTTACACCTTCCCGCGTATATTTAATAATATGAACCCATCACTGGACAAACTCTCAAAATTCCTTCGACTTGAAGCCGAGCGCGGCTATGATAACCGGGCGGTAGTAGGCGGTCTTCAACAAATGCTAGAACCCTGGGCGGAAGAAGCGAAAGCGTCAAACTTGGCGGATTCATCCATCGAACTGGTCGTCTCTCGGCTCCGTGACTACGGCCGGCTCTCCCCAAACTCACGCTATGAATCGCTCCAGGGTCTGTGGAACCGGCTTCGCACGGCTCATCCTGAGCTTGCTGACGACATTCTGGCTAAGCCACCCGCCGAGGACTCCCCTCCTTCTAAAGCTGCAGATGTCATTAAAGCAGACATTGGGGACTCCCCCCCTTCTATAGAGGCAGCGGTTATTGAAGCAGACGCCCAGGAAACCATTGAAACCCAGGATGCCCTCCCCTCAACTCCATTACAGGAAAGCGCTGATGAGAAGGCAGCTCCAGCCGCAGCGGATGTGGAAAAGAAAGAATCCACCCCGCCTTCACCCCCTGTCGCCCTCACTGCGCCCTTAACCACAGTGCAAGGGATCGGACCTAAATCGGCGAAGACGCTTTCAAAGCTGGGCCTCGAGAATCTAGGTGACCTACTCTGGCATCTTCCCCGGCGTTACGATGATTACTCCCAACTCGAAACGATCAACCGTCTCTGGTATGGCCAGGATGTTACGGTTATTGGAACGATCGAGAAAATTGAGATGCGTGCAGTTCGGGGCGGTCGCATGAAGCTCACTGAAGCCGTGGTGAGCGACGGAACTGGATCCCTGCGGGTTACATGGTTTAATCAGCCATGGATTGCGAATAAACTAAAACCCGGGCATGGTATTGTGTTATCCGGGAAAGTCGATCAGTACCTCGGTCGACTCACGATGAACAGCCCAGAGTGGGAGCCGCTCGAACGGCATCAACTTCATACGAATCGAATCGTGCCGGTTTACCCTTTGACAGCTGGCGTCTCTGGGAAGTGGCTGCGTCGTGTGATCCACTCGGTCGTTCAGCGCCTGGCACCCCGTGTCCCGGACCCAATCCCTGCCGAGATTCGCCAATCTGCAGATCTAGTTCCCTTAAGCGTTGCCCTGCAACAAATCCATTTCCCTGACGACCAGGATCAACTTAAGAAGGCGCAGCACCGTTTGGCTTTTGGCGAAATGTTCATGCTCCAGCTGGGCGTGTTGCGGCAAAAACAGGATTGGGAGCAACTCGTTTCCGAACCCCTTCAGGTCGAAGATCAATGGCTCAACTACTTCACATCTAACCTTCCATATACACTCACCAATGCCCAGAAAGGCGCGCTGAACGACATCCGTAAGGATTTGGCCGCATCGAAACCAATGAATCGCTTGCTCCAGGGAGATGTCGGCTCTGGGAAAACTGTGATTGCCGCGGCCGCTATTGGAATCAGCACCGCCAACAAGGCGCAATCCGCTTTTATGGCACCCACGAGCATCCTTGCCGACCAACATTTTCAAACCCTGCGCGAACTGCTGCCCGTTTCAGCACAGATTCCTGAAGATTCCATCCGGCTGCTTATCGGTGCGACTCCCGAAGCGGAGAAAAACGAGATCCGCCAAGGGTTAGAGGATGGCGTAATCCAGGTCATTATCGGCACCCACGCGCTGATCGAAGACCCGGTAAACTTCAAACAACTTGGTCTGGTGATTATCGACGAGCAGCATCGCTTCGGTGTCGAGCAGCGGGCAGCCCTACGCGACAAAGGACAGAACCCGAATCTGTTGGTTATGACAGCGACGCCGATTCCACGATCGCTCGCGCTGACAGTCTTCGGCGATCTGGATCTAACCCTTCTGGATGAAATGCCTCCCGGTCGCCAGCCAGTGGATACTCGCGTATTATTGCCGCGTGAGCGTTCACGCGCCCATGTGTTCGTTGACAGCCAAATAGGAGAAGGGAAACAGGCTTTCATCATCTATCCACTCGTCGAGGGCTCAGAGAAGGTCCAGACGAAGGCTGCAGTCGACGAACACCAGACATTACAAGAGAATGTCTTCCCTTCGTACAAGGTTGGTTTGCTTCACGGACGTATGCGCCAGGAAGAAAAAGAGCAGGTCATGGGTGCTTTCCGGAAAGGCGAGAATGAGATCCTGGTGTCCACATCTGTCGTTGAGGTGGGCATGGATATCCCCAATGCGACAGTGATGCTCATCGAGGGAGCAAATCATTTTGGACTGGCGCAGCTTCACCAATTCAGAGGCCGCGTAGGTCGGGGGGAATCTCAGTCCTATTGTCTACTAATTCCCGATCGCGACGATGACGTTGAAAATGCCCGCTTGACGGCCATGCAAGCGACCAATGACGGCTTCGAACTCGCCGACTTGGATCTCGAACAACGCGGTCCGGGCGATTTCCTTGGCACTCGCCAATCGGGTTTTGCACAGCTCCGCGCAGCTCAACTCACGGATATCCGTTTGATTGAGAAAGCACGTCGAGAGGCGATCCGCCTTTTCGAAGAGGACCCAGAACTTACTAAACCCGGACACGAAGCGCTTGCAATGGAGCTGGCACGCTTTTGGTCTATCGAGAAGGGAGAGATCAGCTGATGGTACGGGCAGTTTTCCCAGGGACATTCGATCCTGTTCACTTTGGTCATATTGACATCGCCAATCGAGCCGCACGGATTTTCGATGAGCTCATCATCGCCGTGTACGACAACCCGCCAAAAAACCTGCTCTTCTCAGCAGACGAACGCCTGGAAATGGCCAACAGAGCCTTCGCCGATAATGAGCGGATTCACGCGAGCATCTTCAGTGGACTGATTGTAAATTATTGTCGGGACGTTGGAGCTAACGTCATCGTACGCGGTTTGCGTGTTTTCTCCGATTTTGAGCACGAATTCCGCATGGCCCTGGCAAACCACCGCCTGGACTCGGATATTGACGTCGTTCTATTGATCACCAGCGAGGAGCACAGCTTTCTTACCGGCAGTACGGTAAAGGAGATCGCTTCTTTAGAAGGTGATGTGACCACACTTGTTCCAGATTTTGTACATACTGCTCTGATAAAACGTTTTCAAGATCTTGGCGACGATGGACCCAATGTCGTCCCGATGACTTCATTGCGAGATTAAGCAATGTTGACGCAAAACCCTGTTTGGTGTACGCTTCGGTCCAAACCTTGCATCCTTGGTAGCAGGTCCATCTGAACAACGGGGTGGACCGGAGGGATCTATGGATATCCTGCACCTAGTGGATCGATTGGAAGAGCTCTTCAATGAGTGTTTTGCGATTCCGCTGACGAATAACGTCATCGTCAACGAAGATCGAATGCTGGAAATCATCGACCAGATGCGTATCTCGATCCCTGATGAGGTGAAGAACGCTCAACAGATTATCGCACAGCGTGATCGTGTTTTAGCCCAGGCACAGGAAGAAGCCCAGCGGACGGTTAAACTAGCGAAAGATAAGGGGGATGACATCATCGCCCGTGACGCTATCGTCGAAGCAGCCCAGAGTCGCGCTGATCAAATCATCGCTCAGGCGCGAGTCGAGGTAGAAAATATCCGCATCGAAGCCGATGATTACATCATCGAAACACTGGGAGCGCTCGAAAACGAACTCTCCAATTTAATCAATCAAGCTCGAAATGGAATCGCTAAATTAACGGCTGAAAGACAGGGTTTCGCCGGTGAGTTTGAAGATAGTGTCGAGGAGAGCGAAACAGAGGTAGAGGCAGAGGAATAGCCCGCGAAAACCACCCATTGTGTTATAACGCAGAGAATAGCAACGATCGCCCTCGCCAAATTTTACTTCAAGGCTCGGCGGTCTTTTTTTTTAGACCAGTTGGGAACCGCGCACCTTCAGCTTATACACCTTTGGCAGTTTCGTCTCCATCCAGTGACTGTTCCGCGATAAGTAGAGAATCATCCTGTTTCTCGCGAGAGAGGCGCGCAGCTGCCTCAATGAAACCCTTGAAAAGTGGATGGGGGCGATTAGGGCGTGAAAGGAACTCAGGATGGAACTGGCTTCCAATCATGAAGGGATGGTCCGTGAGCTCTGCGATTTCCACAAGCTTGCCGTCAGGTGATTCGCCGGAGAATACCATACCTTTTGAGTTGAAGATCTCTCGGTAGTTGTTATTGAATTCAAATCGGTGGCGATGACGCTCTTGCACGAGTGATTGTCCATAGGCGGCCGCAGCCATCGTGCCATCTAGAAGCTGGCATGGATACAATCCCAACCTCATCGTCCCACCTAATTCGCCGATGCCGCGCTGCTCTGGAAGCAGATCGATAACAGGATGTGGTGTAATTCGGTTGAACTCCGTCGAGTTAACATCCTCAGAATCGAACACATAGCGCCCAAATTCAATAACCATCACCTGCATTCCAAGGCATAACCCCAGGTAAGGCACCCGCTTCTCACGAGCATAACGAGCCGCCGTGATTTTTCCCTCAATCCCACGTGCGCCAAATCCACCGGGCACGACGATCCCATCCGCCTGTTCAAGCTCATCCCAGCCTTTCCCACGTTCCAATTCAGCAGAATGCAGCCAAAGAATCTCAGCGTCCACACCCGCGGTCAACGACGCGTGGCGGATTGCCTCACGGACGCTCATATAAGCATCTTTTAGCTCAATATATTTCCCCACAATGGCAATTCTGACCTTCGGTCGAGATTTGCGCTCCTCCGCGATCAAGGACTCCCACTCAGTCCAATCTGGTTTCTTGCGGCTTTCGAGACCCATGCGAGACAGGACGTACTTCCCAACCCCTTCCTGTTCAAGCAAGAGCGGTATTTCATAGAGAACTGATGTCGTGGGAAGGGGGATCACAGCTCGCTCCTCGACATCGCAGAAAAGGGCGATCTTCTCGCACAGGTCATGCCTGACGGGGTAATCCGACCGGGCGATAATCATGTCTGGCTGAATACCAATCGAGCGCAGCTCACGAACCGAATGCTGGGTTGGTTTGGTCTTTAACTCACCCGTCGCACCGATATGAGGAAGCCAAGTGACATGGATGTAGACGGTATTCTCTCGGCCCAGATTCGCGCGCATCTGACGTAATGCCTCGAGGAAAGGCAGCGATTCGATGTCCCCAACCGTGCCGCCGACTTCTACAAGGACAATCTCTGCATCTGTGGCCGTTGGGACAAGACTGATCGTTCGCTTAATTTCATTGGTGATGTGCGGGATCACCTGGATTGTGCCCCCCAAGAAATCTCCCTTCCGCTCACGAGCGATAACCTCAGAATAAATTTGCCCCGTGGTGATGTTGCAAACAGAGCTGAGGCTGGCATCGATGAAACGCTCATAATGCCCAAGGTCCAAATCTGTCTCAGCGCCATCATCCAAGACAAAGACCTCGCCATGTTGATAAGGGCTCATCGTGCCCGGATCAACGTTAATATAAGGATCGAGCTTCTGGATGGAAACCGTAAAACCGCGTTCTTTCAGCACCTTACCTAATGCAGCCGCGGTGACTCCTTTGCCGACGGAGCTAACGACACCACCCGTCAGGAAGATATACTTCTCCATCTCAGCTCACCTCCCCCGTTCATAGTTGGTTAAAAGAGAAGTGGGGAGGGTCATGTTAGTGCCCCTCCCCACCTGATTTCGAGACTTCCGCTCGAACGGATGCCTGTTTTCCTTCTCACTAGACCAGTTTCTCCAAGTCCGCGGCAGCACGCCTCATCTCGAGAAAAACCAATCCGAGTTTTGCATGCTTACGTGCCAGGACGGTCAGAACTGCGCCATTGCCAATCGAGGTAAGGAGTACATAACCATCATCACCATGAATGTAAACCTCATCCAGGCTGCCCCGTCCGAGCTCGCCGGCGATCCGTTCGCCTAGGCTGAGCATAGCCGCGGACATCGCCGAAACCCGATCCTCTTCCACGGAAGATG
Organism: uncultured Anaerolineales bacterium; assembly: GCA_965363875.1. GTDB lineage: Bacteria > Chloroflexota > Anaerolineae > Anaerolineales > E44-bin32 > E44-bin32. Next base: position 1,650 of record CBDTTY010000013.1, on the reverse strand, counting down.
GCAGTGCAGCGGCGATCGTAAGACCATCAACACTAACAACAGCCGATGCTTCTACGTCGGGCGTTTTACCCTGCAAATCATGCAATCGATCGACCATGGATTCGTGGGCTGTTTTTTCCATCCGAATTTTCCCCAATCAATTTTATGAACCCCGACAGTCTATCATAGCCGAGAATTCTGAGCAAGAAGAATGGGCTCCTCAGAATGACGTTGGCCAGAAACCAGTTTTTTCGAGTGAGACGTGAAACGGCGATCGAGAAATCCCTGTGCTGTTGCCATTAAAGACTCCTTCTACGGAATAACGATTACTCATACAAGACGATTCACCCGCAATGTCATTGCGAGCGAAGCGAAGCAATCTCCTCCATTCTTGCGTGGAGATTGCCACGTCGCCCTATCGGGCTCCTCGCAATGACGGGCGCGGCAATACCTTTCCTCTTTTGTCATTTCGAGTGAGACGTGAAACGGCGAGGGAATGACAGTATGCAGGACCTGTCATGCTGAACGAAGTGAAGCATCTCGTTCTTGGAATTGAAGTGTGCTCCTTGAATTAAAAGAAATTCTTCATCGCTCGGCATCTCAGATTGACAATAAACGGGTTACCAACTCGAGCGAAGTCGGAAGACTGAGCTGAACGGGTATCAACAGCAGGTGGTTGAAAATATGGTTCTACATAGAAAAAGGGGCCATCGTGATGTTACTCGCCTTTCATGTTAGGGAGCAGTCCCGGGAGCAGGTGGACGATAACCTTCCCCCGCTCCAGGTCGACATCACGAATAACAGATTCGATTGCCGGAAGAAGTACTTCCTCGCCAGTTTCGTTGCGAACAATGAAGACATCATTCGCACCAGTCTCAAGGATCTCTGCGATTTCGCCCAGCGCTTCCCCGTCTTCGCAGCAGACACTCAATCCGAGTAGCTGCCAGTGGTAGTATTCCCCCTCCTGCAGAGATTCAACCTCGCCAGATCCCAGCCGGATCTCCATGTCACGCCACTGCTCAGCCGTATTCCGATCCTCACAACCTTCAATGGCGAGAAGGTAGCGTCCGCGATGCAAGCGGATGGAGGCGACAATCGAGGGTGTTGCTGTGTCACCGAGGAATATTTCCATCCCCGGACGGAGCGATTGGATCAATCTCGATAATTGCTCAACCACGAGCCCGCCGCGAATCCCATGAGGACGAATAATGCGCCCGACAACCAGAAAATTCGGTGGTTGCCGGGCGCTTCCCTTCTCAGGTGAATCTGAAGGTCGAACCATTCGCGTTTAAGGGATATCGAGTGTGGCGCGTACACCACTTCGAGCAGCAGCTACTCTCAAGAGCACGCGCATAGCGTTTGCCACTCGGCCATTCCGCCCAATCACCCTTCCCATATCTTCCTCAGCGACAGATAATTCCAGCAGGACATCGCGTCCACGGTTTTCCTCTGTCACCCAGACTTCTGTAGGATCGTCAACGATAGACTTCGCAATAAACTCGATTAAGGATTTCACTTTGGATATAACCCTCCATGAGTCCTGCTTGTGTGCATTCCCGAGCAGCTTCAGGACTTAGGCGTCCTCTTCCTTCTCGGATTCAGCTTCATCGTTCGCTTCGTCTGCTTTTGCCTCGGACTCAGGTTCCGCTTCGGCTTCAGGCTCAGCTTCAG
>CBDTTY010000012.1:0-25676 GCA_965363875.1 uncultured Anaerolineales bacterium | reverse complement strand
TACCTCCAAATCCGTTGGCTGCAGGCACGACTTTCCCAGGATTCAACACTTCGTCTGGGTCGAATACATCTTTCACTTGGCGGAAAGCGTTTGCCAGGTCTGGTCCAAAGAGGCGCTCGTTATACTCCGTATGTGAGAGTCCGTCCCCGTGTTCCCCGGAGATGGAACCCTTCATTTCGATAACCAAGTCCGCGATTGCGTCGGCTATACGACGCATTTTTTCTACACCCTCTGCGGATTTAAGATTGAGCATGGGCCGGAGATGGAGGCATCCAGCAGAGGCATGGGCGTACCATTCCCCAGTCGTCCCATGCTCCTGGAGAATGGCATCCACCCGGCGCACATAATCCCCCAATTTTTCAACCGGTACAGCCACATCTTCGATGAATGTAACCGGTTTCGTGTCTCCGGGGACGGACATAAGAAGTCCCAACCCTGCTTTCCGCACTGCCCAAAGGTCAGCTTGGTCATCCTCCCGTTCTAGCAGTAAACCCCCTTTGAGGTGCTTCGCTTGCGACATCGCTTGCTCTATGCTCTCGCCTGTATACTCAACCACAAGCAGTGCGGCTGGATCTCCTTGAGCGAAAACCATTTTTCGGGCATACGCCGGAATTTCGCGAGCACGGGTCAGAAGCATGCGCGGGAGCACTTCTACAGCATCGGGTCCAGTCTCTAATATCCCTGGGGTAACGTCGGCTGCTTCGCTGATGCTATCGAACGACAACACCTTTAAAACCGTCGCTCCTGGTTTAGGTACGAGCCTGAGCTTGGCCCGTCTGAGAATGCCCAAGGTGCCCTCTGAGCTGCAGAGCAATGGAGTTAGGTTCAACCCGGCAGTTGGTGGATAAGGAATCGCTTCATCAAACCAGACAGCCGGAGTTCCCGGAGAATATTCGGCAAGATAATTCAGGCTGTAGCCAGATGCCCGTCTCCATGTCCGCGGCCAACGTTCACGAATAGCTTCGCGATGAGTATCAAGGATTGAAAATACTTTTCGGTAAATCTCTCCTTCAAGGTTCTCGCCCGCTTGCTTCCTCTTGAGTGAATGTGGTTCGAGCGGTGAAAATGTGGCGACCGAGCCGTCACTTAATACCACCTCGGCTTCAAGTAGATGATCGATAACCAATCCATATCGTATCGAATGCGCCCCCGTCGCATTATTGCCGATCATTCCGCCAATCGTCGCTCGATCAGCCGAGGCCGGATCAGGTCCGAACATGAGGCCTTGCTCCGCTGAGATCCGGTTAAGCGCAGCTAAGACGACCCCAGGGCCGACGACGACCTCAGATTCCTCGGGAGCAAGTGAGTGGATTTGATTTAAATATTTAGAACAATCGAGAATTATTCCGTGCCCGAGTGCCTGCCCGGCCATGCTAGTCCCGGCTCCCCTTGCAATCACGGATACACCAAATTCCTTGGCGATCTCAACGACCGCGCAAATCTCATCTTCATCCCTCGGAAGTACAACGCCAAGAGGTTCGATTTGGAAATTCGACGCATCCGTACTGTAGAGAACCCGCGTGAACGAATCAAATTGCACCTCGCCTTCAAGGCGCATTTGTAGATCCCTTGTCAATTCGTTAAGCGTCTTCTCTGACAATTTTCCCATGCGGAGGTTAATATTACGATTTCACGAATTTACATGATGTCTTAAGAGGTAATCTCAATCGTTCCCCTCATAGGGATCCTGTCCAGGTAATTCGGAACTATCCAGCAGAAGATAGGGACGGAACTCTCTCTCAAGACGTTGTGGAAGTTTGCCATTGATCACAACCCGATCGCGATCGTAAGAAATACTTGCGACTTCTCCCTGATCATGGAATATGCTGATTAAGTGGCCTTCCTTATACGGCAACTCTACAGTTACATCCAGCGAGTCTTCAAACAAAACACGCTCAATAACCGCCAACAAAGTGTCCACTCCCTCTCCCATACGCGCTGAAATTGGGACGGCGCGCTCGAAGGAATCGACCTGGTCGAAAACGTATTCCTGATCAGGGATCCGATCAATCTTATTCAAAGCAGTAACCATCGGAATACCAGAAACCTGTATCTCCTCGAGCGTTGCCTGGACAGCCTTTGCTTGAGAAGCAGCGTTCGCATGAGAAATATCGACGACATGGAGGAGTAAATCTGCTTCATGGATCTCCTCCAGGGTTGCTCTGAATGCAGCAATAAGCCCCGTAGGCAGTTTCTGAATAAATCCAACCGTATCTGTAAAGAGGAACGGATGCCCTGTCGAAGAAATCACACGCCGGGTTGTAGGGTCTAGCGTCGCGAATAGCTCGTTGGCCACATAGACTTCAGCATCTGACAAGAAATTTAAAAGCGTTGATTTACCTGCATTTGTGTAGCCAACAAGCGCCACTGTGGGAATAGCAGACCGTTTCCTGCGCTCTCGGTGGCGACTACGATGTGCGCGGACTTTCTCTAATTCTTTCTTCAAGCTGGCGATCCGACGCCGGATTTGGCGGCGGTCAACTTCAAGCTGGGTTTCGCCCGGTCCTCGAAGCCCAACACCGCCAACAGACCCAGATCGTCCTCCGCCTCCACCTGCCTGCCTGGCAAGATGTGTCCAAGCCCTCGTAAGTCTAGGCAATTGGTACTCATATTGCGCCAACTCTACTTGCAGAGCGCCCTCACGTGTTTGCGCATGTTGAGCGAAGATATCAAGGATCAACGCGGTGCGATCGACGACTTGAACAGAATCCCCAAATTCCTTCTCCAGCTCTCTCTGATGCCTGGGGTTGAGCTCATCATCGAACAACACGAAATCTGCGACGAGATCCTCCACCAGAGCTTTAATTTCCTTGATTTTTCCTGACCCCATGTAGGTTTTCGAATTGGGATGCTCAAGAGTCTGCTGTGCCTGCCCCACAACGCCCAACCCAGCCGTTTCAGCAAGAAGTGCGAGCTCTTGAAGCGAATCATCAATCGTAAGCAAACCAGGTTGGTTTTTGATATTAAGACCGACCAGGAAAGCTCGTTCCTGTGGATTTGTTGTCTGTGTAGCGACCTTACTCATCTTTCGCGCTCCGCACATGACCGAGTAGGCGCGCCGACAAATCATCCGGCTGTGACTCTCTGAAGGGGAACATCAGGTGGAAGGTGCTGCCTGGACAAAGCTCTTCATCATAACCCTGTGATTCGACCCATATTGCGCCCCCATGCGCTTCGATAATCCCTTTTGCCAGGTGCAATCCAAGACCCGGACCAGTCACCACGGTATCATTTCTGACATACTTTGCCCGCTGTCCTGCACCGAATTTGTCGAATATCATCGCTTGCGCACTCGGGTCGATACCAACACCAGTGTCAGCGATCGTGAGCTCGATAAAGCCGGGAAGCATTCTTCCATCCACGACGATCGAACCACCCTCTGGTGTAAATTTTACAGAATTGTCAAGTACATTGATGATTGCTTGTAAAAGCCTTTCGGAGTCAACGAATACTGTTTCTTCCGCCGCCGGGAAATTGTTTATCTCCAATTTTTGTGATCGCCCGGCAGCTTTGGCCTCCATCTCTGTCTTTGCTTTATCGAGCAGTTTCTTTATCTGCAGTGGTTGATAGTGCAACAGCAGCATATTCGTATCGATCATGGAGATGTCAACCAATTCGTCAATAGTGTGTCTCAATTTCTGAATCCCTGACTCCACACCAGCTACTAAAGGACCGCTTTCTAAGTCGCCACTCAAGAGCATTTCTTTGAGCATTTCCGTATACCCCTCAATAAGTGTCAGGGGTGTTCTTAATTCTTGTGCTGCTACTGTCACGAAATTCAAACGAGTTTCATCGAGTAGCTCAGAAGCTTCTTGGATCTTATCTCGACTCGTTGTGAGCTTCTCAATAATCGCCGCGAATTCCCGATACGCAGCGTATTCAATAATTTGACAGAATTGAGCCTCAAGGTCGTTTTGATATATAAGCGCCATCTCAGGGTCTGAATTCTTTTGGATGACGGCAAACGCTGCCGTCCGGAGGGCATGCAGCACGGGGACGATGCCTCGCTCTTGATACCCTCTCAATGCTTCTTCTATCGAGTCAAACGCTATAGGGGCAACAATCAATTCGTCGATACGTTTTTCCAGAACCTTTGGGTCAGCGGTGAGCATAGCTTCAAGGAGGGCATCGAGAATGTCTCCCAATTCATCAAATACAACCGTCGAATCCTCGCTGTTAATCGCCAGCATTCTTTCAGATTCGTCCACCCAATCCTGTCGATGCTTAAGGAAGAAATCAACTGTATCAATCATTTGTTGTTCATCATCCGTAATTGTCAGCTCCAACTCTCAAATAATTCATTAAGTCTACTCAGAATCTTAACCTTGGGTACATTTATCAATCGCTTAGCGTTGGAGCTCCAACCAGTGCTCTAACGTTCGACCAACTTGTTCCAGGCTATCTGCGGATACCTTGTCGATTGTGTCACCGATCGTGTGCCAGTAAGGGTAGTCGAAATCTATGATATCGACTGCAGGAACTCCAATCCGTAGAAACGGCGAATGATCATCGATCATCGAATACTTTGAAGTATTAATAAATGCTGGGTAACCTAACTGATCAGCCAGCTCCCAGATCTCTTGTACAAGGTCGGCGTCAGAGTTTTTCTCGATAAATAGCTGCAGATCCCGGTCCCCGACCATGTCGACAATCACTGCCGCTTCTAAATCTTGAGCGAGGTTATCGGCGAAGAAAGACGACCCAACGATCCAGTCCCATCCGTCAATATTCCCGCTGTCTTCCGCATCAAAAAACACTAACCAAACCGGCTGCCTTAACCGATCCCTATCTAACACATGTGCAAGTTCTATCAGAACCGCGACCCCCGATGCACCGTCATTGGCACCTGGTACCGGCGCCTCGGGATTAATTGGATCCCGATCTGCGTATGGCCGGGTATCGTAATGTGCCCCAAGTAGGATAGGTTTGCTCTCGCTAACGCCTTCCGATTTAGCAATGATATTCATCAGCGGTGTTCCTAGATAACTGAAGTGCTGGATTTCAGTCTCCCAGCCGATTGATTCCAGTTGTTCGACCACCCATACGGCTGTTTTCCGGCTCTCTTCACTTCCAGGTATGCGCGGACCGAATGCCATCTGCTCTTCTACAAATAGAAGCGCGCTCTGTCCGTCGAATTGGACTTCTTGACCGTGTGAAGTGCACGAAGTGAGCGATAACAAGAAAATCACACACAAACTTCGCATAGCCTTTCTACTTATCAATGAACTATATAAATATTGGTTGTATATCCCCATGTGGCTATGCGCATTGTTCCTGTGTATTTGCTAGAAATTCGGCCAATAGAGCCGCTGACCGTTCGGCATAGGCGCCGGCGCGCTCACGGCGATTCCTCTTCCGCCCATCTTCCAGCGCTGGCATTAAACCGAAGTTCGCTTTCATCGGCTGAAACAATTTCGTATCCCCATGCGAAATATAATGAGTTAGTGAACCGAGCATGGTCTCCCGCGGCATTACTAAAAGATCCTCTCCTTTTATTCGTCGAGAGAGATTTATTCCTGCCAATAAACCCGTTGCGATATTCCCTAAGTATCCTTCCACACCAGTTAGCTGACCAGCGAAGAAGAGATCGCTCCGGTCTACATGCTGTAAATTCGACTGCAACTGCATCGGTGCGTTCAAGAACGTATTTCGGTGCATTTGCCCATAACGTTGAAAACGCGCCTTTTCCAATCCCGGGATCATCCGGAATACATTGCGCTGCTCGTCGTAGGTCAAGTTAGTTTGGAAACCCACCATATTGTAGAGGCTTCCCGCAAGGTTATCCTGCCGTAGTTGAAGGACGGCGTGCGGCCGCTTCCCGCTCCTGGGATCGCTCAGTCCTACCGGACGCATAGGTCCAAATGCTAAACTATCTCTGCCTCGCTCGGCGATAATTTCAACCGGCAAACATCCCTCAAAGTAATGATGCGCACCCGCGCGCACTCCCTCTTCGATCTCTTTTTCAAAACTCCTGAGAGGGATCCTTTCCGCCCGGAGCAAGCTATCTATGAATGCTTCATATTCATCTTTGTTTAGGGGACAATTGATGTAATCCCCCTGCTCACGATCTCCTCTCTCATATCGTGAAGCACGGAAAGCGATCTCCATGTTGATGCTCTCTGCGTCGACAATTGGCGCGAGCGCATCGAAGAAAAAAAGGTGATCCTGGCCAGTCAAGCCGCCAATTGCCTGCGTCAGTGAGTCTGAAGTTAAAGGACCGGAGGCGATAATCACAAATCCGTCAGGGATGCTCTTGGCTTCGTTGCGTATGATCTGGATCCGGGGATGTTTTTCAATTTGCTCTGTCACATCTCGTGCGAAATGCTCACGATCAACGGCTAAGGCCCCCCCCGCAGGAACTGCGTTCCGCTCTGCGCAGATTAACAATATGGAACCCAAAGTCCTCAATTCTGTCATAAGGACTCCAGAGGCGCGGTCAGGCAGCTTAGAACCAAGCGAATTGGAGCACACTAACTCAGCAAGGTATCCCGTTTGGTGCGCTCCCGTCGATATATCAGGCCGCATCTCAAAGAGACTAACGCTGATACCACGCTTCGCCAGCTGCCACGCCGCTTCGCTGCCCGCCAATCCTCCCCCCACCACTACTGCATCTGCATTCATCCTGCGATTCTATCACGCCAAAGTTGGCATAGTTCTTGCAACATTATTGCCAGCATTGTCCAGTCGATGTATACTCACCTGCGAGGCGCAATATGTTTCGTCAGACCCAAGACCATTCACTCAGGCCACTTACGACCGCTCACCTTGCTCAGACAATGAGCCTCCTAGTTTTATCCAATCAGGAGCTGCACGATCGAGTTATCACAGAACTTTCATCGAATCCTGCGTTGGAGCTTCTTGACGAGCGCATCTGCCCGGGCTGCCATAAGCCCCTGAGCAGTGCCGGACCCTGCCCTGTATGCAGTCGTCAGGTTGAAGGCGAAGAACCGATCGTGTTTCTCTCACCTCGCGATTCCTACCGGCCGTCACGAAAAAGAACACTTGAAGATCAACCGCTGGATCAAGAACCCGCTGCTCCAGAGGATCTTTCCATATATGTTATGCGCCAACTCGCGGCGGATCTCAAGCAGGAAGATAGGCACATCGCGGTTTACATCCTTGCCAGCCTGGATGAAGATGGCTTCCTAACCAGCCCCCCACCCTACATAGCGCAAGCCACACGTTCCAGCCTGCCGCAGGTTATGAGGGTCATCAACTTGATCTATAAAGCCGACCCAGTCGGCCTGGCAACCGAGGGCCCCCGGCAAACGCTTCTCGTTCAACTCGATCAATTAGACAACGGAGAAGAACCGCACAGCGAGCTGGCTCGCCGTTTGCTGCGAGAATCTTTTACGGAACTGGGTCGCAAGGAGTACGACAAGATCGCTCACAGCCTCGAAATTAGCCCTGCTGCAGTGAAGGAAGCAGCCGCTTTCATTCACGACAATTTAAACCCCTACCCCGCTCGAGCATACTGGGGATCCGGACGGCAGCCGCAAGCGGGCGACGCAAATGTTTACCACACACCAGACGTCATGATCTCGCGCAATCCCTCTATCAATGAGGGCCCGCTGATGGTTGAAATATTCTCATCGATTTCTGGCTGGCTTCGGGTGAACCCCCTCTTCCGGCAAGCCATGCCGGAAGCCAATGAAGAGCAGAGCGATGAGTGGACCGAGCATCTGGAAAAGGCGAATCTCTTTGTAAAATGCATTCAGCAGCGCAATAATACGATGCAGCGCCTGATGGGGTTGCTTGTATCACAACAAAGTGGTTTTATTTTGGAAGGCGCTCGCTTCCTCATACCAATGACGCGCGCCCAAATTGCAGAAGAGATCGGCGTACACGAATCCACAATCTCAAGAGCAGTTGCGAATAAATCAGTCGCAATGCCAAACGGCAGAATAATTCCTCTCGCTAAGTTCTTCGACCGCAGCCTTTCCGTGCGTGATCGTATCAAAGAGATTGTCGAGAATGAATCCAAACCACTCACAGACGATATGATCGCCTCGCTTTTACAAGAGGAAGGGATTAAGATAGCACGCAGGACTGTCGCGAAATACCGTGCGGTTGAAGGTATTCTGCCAGCTCGATTACGCGGGGCAAGAAAACTGTCGCAGGCAGCCTAAGGTGTAATCTTTGGCAAAGGATACTTCACCCACCAATCCGATCTCACGCTTATTCAAGTCTGATCCCTACCGCGAGCTTTTCCTCTCCCTCGCTGATACTCTAGACAACTCCGTCCTGGTTTTATCCGGGACGGAAACGCGTCTACTCACATGCAACCATGAATTCCTGCTTCTCTCAGGCTACGCCCGGAAGGATCTCGATGACTTAAGCCCATCCACCCTTTTTCCTGGTGAAGAAGGCCACGTCATGCTCGAGCAGATCCTTGACACCTGGGAGAACCCGGATTGCAAACTCCACGATATTCCACTGCAGACACGTACGGGGGAAATCGTCCTCATTGATCTCGAGGCGCACCCAATCGCCCCACCCCGAACAGCTGTCCTTCTTCAAATAAAGCCTGCGAGTGCTCGCTCACAAATAGAGCAACGCAAACTTGCTGAGGAGACGCTCCTTCGCAGCTTGGAGAACATCACAAACTTGATCCTGACGGGAGGCACATCTGCTCTACCAACGGCGCTTGAGCTCTGCCAAGATCCGCTTTGCGCGTCCTACACCGCAATCTATCGGCTTTCGGCAACCTCCCCTGACTATTTCATTGAGGGCGTACTACCCTCCGAATTCCCGGAATCGATCCCTGCCGCCGAAATCGGCAATTTGCAGTTACTAACGTCTTGGAGCCTGGGCCAACGCCCTGAGGGCGAACTACAGCGTGCAGCGAGAACCGCAGAGCTCACCCATCTGAAAACCGCATTGATTGGGGATGATTCTGCCTGGATCGGGATTTTCATCGTCGGCTGGAAAGAGGAGATCGCGTTAAGTCCTGACATCGATCCGCTGATCCGCATCATTGCCAACCTCCTCCATACTGCTATCTATCTGAGCCAGCTGCGTTCCACCATCTTCGAGGGCGAAACGACGATGGAGACGCTCGATGCAGAGATCACAAGCCAATTTGAGGCTATCGCGGATACGCTGATAACAGTGGACTCTTCGCTCACAATAATTAGAGCGAATTCAGCGATCAGCCGGCTGCTTGGTTACCGTCCACATGAAGTTAAAGACCTTGCCATCCAGGATGTTCTTGTAGGTCCCGAGGACGTGACAACTACAATCCTCGATGCATTGGGACATAAGCGCATTGCAGAGCGTTCAAGACTCATACTTCACCATCGCAATGGCACACGTCTGACGGTCCATTTACGGGTTGTTCCTATGGCTGGATCTGCAGACGGTCAATTTCTCATCGTTCTAGGTGATCAATCCGAACAGCAGGCCATTGAAGATCAAACAGAAATCCTGGCGCAGAGAGCGCTGCTAGGGGAAGTCACAGCGATTTTCGCTCATGAAGTGAGGAATCCCATTAACAACATATCCACCGGGGTCCAGCTCGTCGCCTCGCGCCTCGGTGAAAACCACCCACAATTCGAGGCGTTGGGTACCATTCGGGCGGAGTGTGTTCGCCTCGACCAACTGATGAGCGACGTTCTCTTCTTCGCCCGCCCGCTCCAGCTTAAGATGGACCCGCTAGATCTCGCTGAGCTTCTTCAGAGAGTGATCACGAGATGGGCGCCGCGCTTTAATCAAACCGGCACTCGCTGCCACACTTCATTCGATCCTGATACACCACTCGCTTCAGCAGACCCGAGGACACTTGAACGAGTCATCGTAAACCTTATTAGCAATGCGCTTGAAGCCATGACTGAAGGCGGCACACTCTCCATCAATATCGCACCAATAGGTCCTGCCCAAAAAAGCATGATCGAGTTGAAGGTTGCAGACACCGGCCCAGGCATTCCCCCAGATAAGATCCACCGCATATTTGACCCCTTTTTCACCACGAAGAAGGACGGGACAGGCCTGGGACTGGCGATCAGTCGACGCATAATTACCGCCCATAAAGGGACAATTCAGGTCGAGAGCTTTCCTGATGCAGGTACTGTGTTTACAATTCACCTTCCATCTGCAGACCTTAGCTCCAAGGAGTGATGAATGACAGCAACGGTATTGATCGTTGACGACGAAGAGACCGCCCGCAACTTCATCAGTGAAGCGTTGAGTGATGCTGGCTATGAAGCAATCGAAGCGGGGACTCTGAAGGAAGCTAATAAAGCGATCGACAAGGGTGTAGGAGATATCATCCTGCTCGACGTCATGCTCCCCGACGGATCCGGTTTATCTTTGCTCGACCGCCTCGCCCTTGAAAACCCCCGGCCACCGGTGATCTTGATCACCGCTTTTGGAGAAGTCGATACAGCAGTCGATGCGATGAAGAAAGGCGCACTGGATTTCCTGCAAAAACCCCTCGATCTCGACCGCTTGCTTCAAGCTATTGAGCGATCATCCGAGGTCGTAGGTCTGCGCCGGGAGCTTGATCTCCTGCGTCGGACTTCAATTCTGGAAACCGAGATGGTCATTGGCGATACCCAGGGCATGAAACAGATCATGCACGAAGCCGAGCGCGCAGCCCAAGCCGCCGTCTCTGTCCTGATCACGGGCGAGACAGGGACAGGCAAGGAAGTCCTCGCTCGATCCATTCACAGTTTCGGACCGCGTGCAGATACGCCTTTTATCCCTATAAACTGCGCTGCGCTGCCGGATACGATGATCGAATCGGAATTATTTGGTCATGAAGCTGGAGCCTTCACCGGCGCACAAAAGAAAAAGCCGGGATTAATTGAGATCGCTGACGGCGGCATCCTTTTCCTCGACGAGATATCCTCGACAAAACAGGAGATGCAAGCCAAGTTGCTGCGCGTCCTGGATGAGCAAAAATTCAGACGAGTTGGCGGGGTAAAAGAAATTGCCGTTGACGTTCAAATTATCGCTGCCTCGAATCGAAACCTCCCAGCTATGATTGAGGAGGGAACCTTCAGGGAGGACCTCTACTACCGGCTGAAAGTGGTCGATCTCCATCTCCCGCCTCTTCGTGATCGCATTGTCGATCTTCCAGCGCTTACAGGTAACTTCATTCGTCAAATCAACCTTCGTGTCGGCGGTGTCGTGGAGGGAATCACGCCGCGTGCGCTGGACGCGTTGAAAGCTCACTCCTGGCCCGGAAACATCCGAGAACTCCGCCACGTGGTCGAGCGGGCAATCCTGTTTTGCGACGAGGAAAACATCGATCTCGCACACCTGCCGCCTGACATCCGAGATCTCGCTCCCTGATCTTTTTGGCACGCTACTTGCAACATTCGCCTTCAGACGCATTACCTGGAGGCGAAAATGATTCCCCTTACCTTTAGCGACGTTCAAATCCTCATAGCTGCATCCATCTTCATCTTGGGCTTCTTGCTGGTGCTCATCGGTGCATTAGTTTTGGTCAGCCGAGGCTATTCCCGAGAAGTGCGGGCATTGGCGGCTCACACCGCCAGGCTTGGCCAGAAAGGCATTGCCCAAGAGGTGACGGGGCTTGTAACCAGCGCCTCTGAGCTCGTCGCTTCGCTTAACGGCCTAGTTCGTACCGCAAGCGGAATCGGTGTCTTACTGATTTCAGTTGGATTGGGCTTGATGTATGCAGGCTATTGGGTCATTCAGCAAATCAGCTGGACAATCTAACCGACTGGATGGGTACTATGCTCAATGACACGGACATCTTGCAGTATTTAAACCAGGTCCTGAACGAAGAAGATCTTTCCAGTGCAATCCGAAGAATCCTGTATGTGCCCGAGGCATGGCGCGAGATTCACAACAACGAATTCCTCACTCTTGCTCTGGAGAAGATCGATCGTGCTGGTTGGTCCCCCGCCACACTGGCTTCTCTAGCCCTCGGACAATCTTCGTTATCTAGCGCGCTGGACGCTCTCTCCTCCGAACAGGAGAGCCGCATCGCCAATCTAACAAATTTGAATGTTGACGCTGAGAGCAAAAACCTTGTTGACATCGCACTGCTCTCTGTCACGCTGTTGAGAATTGCGGCTGATGAAGGGCTGGAGGGGCTAACGGAATCGATATTAAAAAGCACGGATTTCTGGGCCTCGGCGCTTTGCTGCGCGTGGCCTTATCTCGAGTTTGGGCAGGAAATAATCGCTGTACTAATCAGGGAAGGAAGTCAAGCTGCGATAAGCCTGGTAACACAAATACTGCACTCGAACATGGATGTCCCCAGTGCTGTTGAGATCCTCTCAGATCTTGACTCTAACTTAATTCATAAAACTTTGATCAGCTTGAACTACATGCACGAGAATGAATTATTCCTGGCTCTTTCTGAATCGGTCAATGAAGAACTCCACCCGATTCCAGCGAATAATCAACAAGATCCAAGCGACCTTTCAGAACAGGCTATCATTCTTGCAGCAGCGGGGAATGCCGCTGGTGCGCAAGAAATTGTCTCTCAAGCCTGGGATCGAACCACATTCATCTCAGCGCAGGTTGCAGATCGCTTGGCTGATATCGCCAGGATGGATGGTGACCCGGTACTTGAAGTGGAAGCACGCAAGCAAGCGTTCCAATTGAAGCTCACGCCGAGGCGGCGTGCTGAGCTGGCAAAGGCGTACGTTCAAATCGATCGCCCTCAAGACGCTCTCGACTTACTCCCGGAGCCGGGGACGGCAGAAGAATTTATTGCAGCAGGTCAAGCATATGAGCTTTCAAACGAATCTGAGTTGGCTGCGGACTACTTCATCCAAGCCTACCAACACTCCTTAAGTGCCCCTGCACTGGATCCCACTTGGATGGCCTTACTCTCCAGCGGCCTTGATGCGTCAGGCAAGTACCGCCAGGCTGTCCAGATCCTTGAAATCCTATCTGTGCAAAAACCAGTCGATGCAGAACTACGACACAATCTAGCTACTTTGCTTGAGAAGGCTGGCGATCCTAATGCGGCCGCCGAGCAAGCATCATTCGCGCTCATGCTAATGCCGAAATCGCTCGAATTGCGCGAAATCCTAGCTCGCAACTTGCAGAAATCCGGCCGCTCAGAACAAGCTATTCCGCATTGGCAAACCATCACTTTACAGGACAAACAAGCACTTGCGAAGCTGAGCGCCTGTGCCCTGGAGGCCGGCGATTACACTTTAGCGAAGGAAAGCGCAGAGGAGCTTCGATCGGAGAACCCCGAATCTGTGGAAGCCCAAGTCCTTTTAGGCAAAGCCCTTTCTGCTTTAGGGGAACATCAAGAAGCTGAGGCTCACTTAAAGAAAGTGACACGGCTGACCCCAAGTGACGCCGAAGCATGGATCGCTCTTTCGGAATGCCAGATGGCGACAGGCGACGAAGATACTGCCGAGGAGACATTGAACTCCGCTCTCCAAGCCCTGCCAGCCAGTGGAGCTGTTCATATCGCCAAAGCACATTGGCTCCGGGAAAAATCCATGCAGACTGAAGCACTCGAGCATATCCGCCAGGCTGTAGACATTGACCCCGAGCGCGCGGATTGGCTTGTTGACTATGGAGATCTGCTCCGTGAGCTTGGTCGCGCGGAAGAAGCGACACCGATCCTGCAATCAGCTTGCGAAAAGCAGCCTGAAAACTGGAAAGCTCGCCAAGCTTTAGCGCTCACCTTCGAAAGTCAGGGTGAAATGGCTTTAGCTGCAGCTCTTATTGAAAGCCTTCCCACGAATCTAGACTCCGAATCTCTTTGGAACGCAGGGCGCATTCTCGTCCAGACACCTTCCGCGCAAGGTGATGCCGCTCACGAAGTCGGTGTGAAAACCCTTGAAATGGCTCGTGAGACCGGATTTGATGACAACGCCATAGATTACTGGATTGCACATGGTCTTCGTCGGCAGGATCTCAACGAGGAAGCCATCAATCATTACCAGGCTTTTTTGGACAATTCAGAGGATCTCCCCAGTGAGGCACATCTTCAAGGCGTACTCGGCCTAGCGGATGCTGCGATTGCAATGGACGATGCTACTCTGGCAATTGCATCAATGGAGAAGCATCGCGGTCAGTACCCGACCTCTATCGAAATGCTCATACTTCTCGCGAAAGCACATGTATCCCTCAATGATTTCAGTGCTGCAAAGAACCTCGCTCGCCAGGCTTTCGAGCGTAACCCGATTGAGACAGATGCACTCTCCATATTATGCATCGCTGCGGAAGCGGATGGCTCGCTGGATGAGGCTATCGCTGCACGTAAACAACTTGCCAAACTTCAGCCAGAACAATCAGAGTCCTGGCTAGAACTCGCCCGGTTGACATGGCTCTCAGGAAACAAGGACGCAAGCCGCAATCACCTGGCACGCAGTCTTTCCCTGGGCCGGAGAGATAAGCAAACCCTGCAAAATGCCGCCACACTTTGCGGCGAATTCAAATTCCCCCGTCTGCAATTACGGTTGCTCCAACGCGCTTCATCACTCGATGAAAATGACCCAGGCATTCATAAGGAATTGGCGCTCGCAGCTGAAAGCATTGGCGATTTTGAACTGGCGCAGCGGGCTTGGATGCACATAGCGGATCTTCTTCCAAATGACACTCAACCCCTTGACTGTGCCGCGGAAGCACTTTGGAAACTGGATAAGAGAACCGCAGCTATTGGATTGTGGGAACAAGCGACCCAGATCGACCCGGAAAATGCCCTGCACTTTACCGCGCTCGGGCGAGCCTACATGCAAGTTGGTGAGATACAGCGCAGTCTGAACTGCTTTGGTCATGCCTTGGCAATTCAACCGAACGATCCAGACTTCCTCATTGAAGCTGGCTCAGCAATGACGTGCTCAGGTTCGCCTGAGGAGGGCCTGGGGGCTCTGCAGAAGGCAGTCTCACTCGTACCGAATGATCCCATCCCCCTGATCGCTCTCGCAGAAACACTTCACCTGCTTGGACGCAATACGGATGCTCTCGCGGCTCTAGATCGGGCAGCAATACTTGCGCCCCTCCCCGTTAAAGGCTTCGCCTTACAAGCTATCACGTCTTTAGAAATGGGAGACCTTGAAAACGCGAAGGAAACATACAACTCGGTTCTCAATTCAGAACCTGCGGATTTTAACGATGTTCTTTGGTCTACACGCAGCGCGGTAGCACTCGCTGACTGGGACGCCGCTGTGCACAGCATCGAAGAATGGATGGGCACCGGTAATAACAAACCGGAGGTTGAACTCGAATATCTCCGCGGCCAGCTTCGGCTGCAGGACTTACTCTGGGTGTACCGCTCGATTTGCGAGTCAGTGGCACATGCCCCTTCACAAGTCGATTTATTAGGAGAGAGAAAGAAATATCTCCAGCAAATGATCGATCAATTCAAATCAGCCGGCTCCAACGAATCGATCGGCGAATTGCTCCAGATCTGGTTTGAACTAACCACAGAAGCGAAGGCTCCTGACGAATTGACAGTCTCTCAAAACATACCTCAGCCCATCCTTCATGAATTCACCCAGGCGTTTGCCCTCGCTCAAATCCGGGCGAACAGGCCAGCGAAGGCTGAGAATGCCCTTCTGCAAGACAATAGCACTGGTAATAAGGACCCCTACTACAGCCTCCTGCTCGGCATCAGTCAAATGATGCTTGGGAGATTTGTGGATGCACAAGAGACGCTTCAACAGATTCAAAACAACCCCATGCTTCGCCCGCTCGCACTTTTCGTCGAGGCTCAACTATGGCTGAAGTCCGAGGACAATGAAAAAGCGATAACAGCGCTCAACAGCGCACTGTCTGACTGGCCTGATGAAGCTTCCTGGCATGCTAAGCTCGCTTTCCTCTACCAGGAAAACAACAAGCTGGAAGCCGCGTTGCCCCACTGGCAGAATGCCGTTGAACTCGAACCTGAAAACGGTGAGTACCTGACTTCACTTGCCCGCATGTATCGTCAAGCAGGTCAATTGACCGATGCGCAAGCAACGTACGCTAAAAGCCTGCAAACGTCGACCGTCACACCCAAAGTTTGGAAAGAGGCCGGCGAGGTCGCCCTGGCAATCGGTGATGCAGAGAAAGCCGAAGCCTGGTTCGAGAGAGCTTGCTCCCTAATGCCTTCTGATGTTGGTGTGATGATCGGGGCATCACGAGCCGCTATGGCTCTCGGGAATGTGAAACTTGCGCTCGATCATGCCCGCAAAGCCTACAGGCTTGCTCCGAACAACGTGGAAGTCCTCACTGGCCTAGGCGACGTTTTCGCCCATAAAGGCAAGCTTCAGAAGGCCATCCAGATTTACGACCGGGCGTTACGCGTCTCCGAAGACGACCGAGCCGTTCAATTAGCTCGCAGCAAGCTCCTGCTTCGATTGGGACGAACCGAGGAGGCTGCTGCTGACCTGCGGACGCTTACGAATGCAGAATCAGAATTCGAGGACGCGTGGGCTGCGCTTTCAGAAGCATACTCTCTGAGCGGGAATAATGATGCTGCCCTTGAAGCTGCCAGTAAGGCTGCGAAACTCGCCCCTCGTAATGTGGAGTATCAACTCCTCTTAGGGCGGAAGTTCAAAGAGGCTGGTCAACTTGACCAGGCGCTTAACGTATTGACAAAAGCTTCCTCCCTCGCTCCCGTCGACGCTCGAATTGCATGTGAACTTGGAGATGTCCACAAGGCTCGTAGGCAGGATACACAAGCTCTCGATGCATATTTGCATGCGATTACACTCGACCCTAAGGAAGCAGCCCCATATAAACAAGCCGGATTGATCCTGAAGGTCTTGAAATCATACGGACAGGCAGCAGACATGTTTGAAAAAGTTGTTTCGATAAATCCCCTGGATCCAGACGCTCTCCATCAGCTAGCTGCTGTGCGCGCGCTGCAATTGGTCCATGGCGGCTTGGAAGAGCAGGCGGTGACCCTATGATCAACCGAGATACTTTCATTCACCTCATCGATACAGCATTTCTCGCTGGACGCGCTGATTACGCGAAACACACAGCGAACGATTGGCTTGCGGTATGGCCAGGCGATCTCGAAGTCCAGCTCCTGATTGCACGAGCGGAGATGGAGCAAGGTCAATTCCGTGAAGTCATTCAACGCTTGAATTCTGTCCTTTCCACAGACCCGGAATGTATCCAAGCCTACGAATTAATGGCCAGTTCTCTGCGCACAATAGGCGAGGTCGTTAAATCCCGGGAATATGAAGCTTGCGCCAAGTCCCTTAGAGGCGAGGAGCTGAATTCACAAGAAGCTCCAGCCTGGGTTATCCAGGTTCGGTTAGCTTTGAAAGCCCTGGCCCGTGGAGATATCAAGACTGCCATTCCCGCCGCACAAGTGGCACTTACAGCCGATCCCGATATGGCGCTGCCCACTCTCGTTGCCCTTAATGCTTCCAGGGCTGCAGGCAATCCATCTGCCGTTGCTTCATTAGCAAAAACCGGGCTTGAGCGTTGGCCGAATTGCGTCCATTTTCTCCTAATCATCGCAAATGACCTGCTACTGGAAGAGAAAATTGACCAGGGGGTTGCATATATTCATCAAGCGGTTAGCCATGATACAAGTGGCAGGATCGCAAAGGACGTTCTAGGGAACGATCATCCCTATCGCGATCTGTGGCCTGAAGAACAATCGGCAGATCTAAGCAGACCCATTCCCGCTGATGTAGCCGCAGTTCTTGGCGACAACCGCCTCTCCAGTTCCGCCAGTCTCGAAAAGAAGACTGTCGATAGCAGCCCGGATATCGAGCGTGACAGCAGAGCAGCCACTTCCACACTGGGTGATGAGCCCGCTGCCAAATCTGAGGCACCCGCAGCAGATTCTCTACCTGAACCCGAACCGTGGGAATCATTCCGGGGGCCTAATACTGGAGATTCTCGTGTGAGTGCCGAAAAGCCATTCTCCGAGGAGAGCTTGATTGAGATAGAGCAGGATTTCCGTCGTCTTGCTAGCCGCTTAAAATCTCGGCAGCGAGCACGAGATGAGGACGGACGCTCACCAGTTTATGTTGTGCTTTCAAGCCATACACGCTTGCAGCAGAGTTTCGGCGAAGATGGCTATTTGAGGGTGAACGATGCTGTTCTCTCTCTGGTAGAAGCGATTCGCCGTCGCCCTGGATGGACAGCCTACCGCATCTACCCCGATGACCCGAGCACTCTCGACGCATTCGATATCTCCCCCTGCGATCCTGGAAATGCCTGGGAGATAAAACTCCGCATTGCGGATCTCGATCAATCCCTTGCCAAGCGAGGGGAGATGATCGGGGCATTGCTCATTGTTGGCGGTAACGGGATCGTTCCTTTCCACCTGCTGCCAAATCCCACAGACGACGATGACGATGTAGTGCCTTCAGACAACCCATACGCTGCAACGGACGAGAATTATTTTGCCCCAGAATGGCCAGTTGGTCGTATTCCGTTTGACGAAGATCTCGATGAACTCGTTACTCAACTGGATCGTTCGACCCGAGATCACCGCCAGACAAACCGCTCAATGGGATTGTTCCAGCGGCTAAACCTCTGGTTTTTCCGCAGATTCACACGGATCTTCAGCGGCGACAAGAGAGTTTTTGGGTACACCGCAAGCATATGGCGAAAGGCGTCGTTTTCAGTCTTCAAAACCATCGGTGATCCGCGAGCGATGATCACCTCGCCGCCGACTGAAGCGAACCGGTTGCCCTCTGTTGTCATGGGACCAGCTCGCCTTTCCTATTACAACCTTCATGGTCTGGAGGATGCGCCCGAATGGTATGGTCAACGCGATCCACTCCGCGATGATAGCAATTTGGGAGAATTTCCCATCGCCTTACGCCCACAGGATGTCGTGAACAGCGGCCGTGCTCCGAAAGTCGTATTTACCGAAGCATGTTATGGGGCGAACTCCATGGCGAAAACCCCGGAATCTGCGCTCAGCCTTAAGTTCCTATCATCCGGCAGCCGGGCAATCGTTGGTTCGACAAAGATATCCTACGGTTCGATCACGCCGCCACTGATTGCAGCCGATTTACTCGGTCGGATATTCTGGCTGAACCTTAATCAGAAATTGCCCGTCGGCGAGGCTTTACGGCGCGCCAAACTGAAGCTCGCTACCGAGATGCATCGCCGGCAAGGTTTCCTCGACGGCGAAGATCAGAAAACCTTGATTTCGTTTGTTCTATATGGCGATCCGCTATTCACGCCTTCAAATATTGCCCCCATGCCGGGAGAGAAAGCCGTTATCCGCAGGACTTCCAGACCCAAGACGATGAAGACGGTCTGTGCCCTGGGTGAATGTGACATCTCACCTGACAAAATGAAACCGAGCTCTCTCAAGAAAGTCAAGCTCATCGTTTCTCAATATCTTCCGGGCATGCAGGACGCTGCGTGCAAGATCCATCCGCAGCACTTCCAGTGCTCGGGTGAGGATCATACTTGCCCAACCATGCAAATGGGCACGAAATCGCAAGCACACTCCGCCAGTGGTTCGACAATCATCACCCTCTCCAAGCACATCCCCGATGGCGATCGCAGCCACCCCCACTTTGCCCGCATCACGCTAGACTCGTCCGGTAAAGTAACCAAGCTGGCGGTCTCTCGCTAATATCATGATCCCAGGGATATGGCACACTTCTTGCATCTATCTATGCAGGAAGGAATCAAAGTGCCATGTCCCTAGAATTTGATCGACTCGGCTTTCATTATTATCACGACCAGCAGAACTTCACCCAGGCGGATCTTGACCGCTGGCTGCCGATTTTCCAATCCATTAATACAACCTGGCTCACACTGAGCGGCTCTTGTTCGCAAGCTATCCCCGAGTTCTTCCTGCGCGAACTGATCGAGACGGATATCAAGCCGATCATCCACCTCGAGGCATCAATCGACGAAATCAACATTCGCACTCTCAGACCGCTTTTCGCTAGTTACGCGGATTGCGGTATCAAGCACATTGTGCTCCACGACCGCCCGAATATGCGTGCTCAATGGGACCCCTCGAGCTGGTCTCGCGGTGATCTAGTCGAGCGATTTCTCGACCACCTGATCCCCTTGTTCGAGCTCCAGACCGAGTATGGTCTCAATCCGATTTTCCCCCCCTTAGAACCCGGTGGTGATTATTGGGATACTGCATTTCTGCGAACAGCCCTGGGGTCACTCCAGCGCCGAGGGAAGAGCGAATTGCTACAGAATCTCACGCTCGGCCTTTACCAATGGACCTATGGTAAACCGCTCGATTGGGGAGCTGGTGGTCCAGAGAGCTGGCCCTCCGCACGACCATACAACACTCCCGACAACAGCCAGGATCACCGTGGTTTCCGAATAAACGAATGGTATTCAGCCATCTGCCGCGATGTTATTGGAACTGAACTTCCAATGATGGTGCTCGCTGGTGGAATATTTCCCCAGACCCAGGATGGTGATACAGGAACGAATTCAGATCTTAGCGCGATGACTGAAATTCTTTCGCATGTCAGGTGCGATGAACTCCCCAGCATGGCACTCAACCTCGCTTTAGACCCACATACAGTTGCCGAAGGATTAAGCGAGAGCTGGGACGCGATCCTAGAAAAACCATCACCATCGACGCGAATAAGAGCCAAGGTCAAGAAACTATTTGCCGTCGAGGAAACGAGTGCCATAAATTCTAGTCAAAAGAAATTATTCTCTCATTACGTTCTTCTTCCGATGACAAATTTACGCAACATAGCTCAGGATTGGGTTGATGTAGGGCCCTTTGCCCTGGCCGTGAAACCAGTTGTAGGTTTTTCTGCGGGAGAAGCCCAATTCGCTGAACGAGTGACGATCATCGGCAGCGAGACGGATATTCCTGCCGCTATCGAAGACCAGCTGAGCAGCGCTGGCTGTGATGTCAATCGCTTTCAAATGGCTGATGCATCAGAACTTCTTGTGATGGCAGCCGAACTAGCATCAAAGAACCTCACTTCTGGAGTTGTCAATGTCTGACGCAAATCCCCTCGAGTACTTGCAGCATCTATCCCAACCTGAACCTCCGCGGCAATTAGGGGCGGCCAAGGTCAAAGTTCTTGGCTTGGGTGGTGGAGGCTCGAACGCCGTTAATCGCATGATTGAGTTAGGAGTGATGGGCGTCGAGTTCATCGCCGCTAACACCGACCAGCAAGCACTAACTTCCAGTCTTGCACCTACCCGCCTTCAACTTGGACCCCGAATCACTCGTGGTCTGGGAGCAGGCGGTGACCCGAAGATCGGCGCATCCGCGGCGATGGAAAGCAGCCGCGAGATCGCCGCCTCCCTTGTCGGAGCCGATATGGTCTTCATCACTGCAGGGATGGGCGGTGGAACAGGCACGGGGGCAGCTCCTATCGCAGCTGAGATCGCGCGTGAAGTCGGCGCAGTCGTTATCGCAGTCGTCACGATGCCATTCAGTTTCGAGATGAGCAAGCGTTCTCAGAACGCCCTGGAAGGTGTGCGCCAAATTCAACCTCACGCCCACACACTGATCACCGTGCCCAACGATCGCTTGCTTCAAGTTGTTCCCCGGGATCTAAGCCTGGAGATCGCCTTTCGAATTGCCGATGATGTCCTCCGCCAGGGTGTCCAGGGGATCGCCGAATTGGTCACCCGCCCTGGCTTGATCAATGTGGATTTCGCCCATGTGCGCGAGATTATGACGCAAGGGGGCGGCGCCTATATGGCCATAGGGTTGGGCAAAGGCGAAGGGAAAGCACCCGCGGCGATTAAGCAAGCGTTGCACCACCCATTATTAGAGATAGACGGTCTAGACAGCGCATCAGGCATTCTCGTGCACTTCACTGGAGGCGAGGACCTGACGCTCCATGAAGTTGGGGAAGCTGTAGAGAAACTGCGGGATGTGACCACGCCTGATATCGACATCATTCTAGGCGCCACAACGGATCCAGCGATGACTGGCCGGGCGCAAGTCATCTTGATCTTCACCGGTGTGGGAGGCTGCCCAGTTGCTGCCGTGCAGGGGTTTGAGGAAGTTGCAATCGCTCCTTCTTCTCAAGCTTTAAACAAGCAGATAGATGATCTCGACTTACCAACTTTTTTGAGAAGGCGCGCCGCTGTCGGCTCAAGGAGCTAACGAACTGTGGATCAGGCAACGATACAGAAACTCACCCGCACTGTCGGTAAAAAGTTTCCCGAGATGAACAGCGTTAGACCGTCGGTGCGCGAGCAATCCAACACCAAGGGGAATGTACAATTTTTGTTGACCTACAAGGGGAAGGCTGAGCTACCTGGGGGTCGTAAGATCAGCCGCATTGTTCGCGTCGTCGCTGATGAGCGGGGACGGATCATAAAGATGAGTACATCAAAATAGCCATGGACGAATATCTGATCAACTTCAACTCGTATGTAAAACTCGCTTTTTGGAAAGTCGCCGCCAGCCTTACCGGAGCCGCGGTCCGCAACCAGAGACTCTTCAACCGTGTCTTATGGGTCGCCCCCATCGTTCTCGCCGCGGTCCTCGCCTACATGTTTGGCCGGTTGTTTGGTGCAATTTTGATACTGGGATTAGCTGCTTAGCTAACCCACTGTCATTGCAGGCCAAAGTCGCCCAGAGTACAATCCGGGCGACTTTCTGTTACCCTTGAGACCTATCGGTTAAGTCATGCGAAGTCGTTTACCAGTTGTGCTCTTCGTTCTAATGATGTTAGTCTGCTTCGCGGCAGGCGCTATTAGCGTGCTCCTTCAAGGGGAAGAACAAGAACCAATCCCTCAATCAACACCTTTTGAATCAATTGAAATCGCACCTACCGCACCCATCCAGAGCGGTGCTGTCTCCGTACTCGTGCTGGGAGTTGATGAGATCAAACAGGACAAGCCAAAGATTCTTTCCATCTGGTTCATAAGTTTTCACCCCCCTGATAAAAATATCCATCTCCTGGGAATACCGACGGACCTCCTTCTTCCGGAAACTGAAACCCCTTTAAGCGAGGCTTTCTCGCTTTGGGAAGCCCCGGATTACGGAGCCGATTTTATAACCGCTATGGACTATTTCTCCCCAAATCCCATCTTTGGCATTGCCGTTCTGGATGAGGAGGGATTCAGCGCCCTTATCGACTACCTGGGCGGTTTCTCCCTGGACGACCAGAGTTACGATGGCGCCTCAGCGATAGGCACACTGCGACTGCTTGAAAATCAACCGCTTATCGCTATCAAGCTGCAAGCCCAAATCCTGCGGGCATTGAGCGTGAAAGCACCGGATCTTGGTAAAACACCCGAGCTCACGCCACTCACGCTTCTTCTCCCAGAGCACGCTTACACATCCCCCTCACCGGCACAATTAGCGACACTTGCCAGCCCCCTGCTCCCGCTGCGAGCGGATTTAATTGAGATCACTATTTATAAGACCACACCATGATCCAATTCACGGAACACCACGAAAGCCCGCGGAGTTATGAAAATATGGCAACCTCACTGCGCCTAACAAATACCACTGGCTAAACGAATAACTATTTTCTCTCACCACGAAGTTCTTGCATATTAGCGAGACTCCGGCTATTTTATAAGGGTCTATATCCCAAATTTGAAGAAAACGTGTTTGCAAACCAACAAGTCTTCTTCGGAAGAAGTTGAAGGAGGTGCAATACCGATCGGAACTCACCATCAAAGATCTTCAAAATTTTAAAAATTTATTAGGAGGAAGAGATGAAGAAGTTAGGATTAGTTTTGACACTTGCCATCGTTGCGGTTCTCCTCGTCGGTTGTGGAGCACCGGCGGTTGGAGAAGTTAGGATCGCAATCGAGAACGCCTACCTGCCGTTCAACTACATCGATCCCACTACGAAAGAACCCACGGGTTGGGACTATGAAGTCTGGGATGAGATCTGCGTCCGCATCAACTGCACGCCTGTCTACGTCGAGGCTTCCTGGGAAGGTATGATCCAGGCCGTCTCTGACGGTCAGTTCGATGCCGCTGCCGATGGAATCACGATCACAGATGAACGTGCCGAGATTGTCGATTTCTCGATTGGCTACATCAACCTGGACCAGCGCTTACTCGTGCGCATCGATGATGATCGCATCGAGAGCATTGAGGACATCGTCAATGACGAGAGTCTGAAGTTGGGCACGCAGACCGGCACAACGAACTATGAGACTGCCTCGACGTACTTGCCTGTTGATCGCATTCAGGCTTTCGAACAGTTCCCCTTCGCTGTCCAGGCGTTAATCGCCGGTGACATCGACGCCGTCATCATCGATGAGGTCGCAGGGCAGGGTTACCTGGGCGAGAACGCCGATGAACTCAAACTTGTAGGTCCTTCACTCTCCAGTGACTCGCTCGGTTTCATATACCCCAAGGGTAGTGATCTCGTCGAGCCTGTAAACGAGGCACTCAAGGCGATGATGGAAGATGGATTCCTGGAAGCGTTGAATACAAAGTACTTCGGAGCAGCCTTCACCATCACCTACGACGATCTTTAAGATCACCGCACGCCCTACGAGCCTTGATAGTTAACTAAGGCGCTTTGACAACCGGTGTGCAGAGAGCAAAAACTGCGCACCGGTTGTTGTATACCCTGGGAGCAAAGCGTGGCGGAACACAGCATAGAACCCATTGTCCAACCGGATCAAACCTCCGCAGACCTGAAGGTAGATCGAGAAACTCGCCTTCAAGATTTCCCCTGGTGGTTTGTGGCCCTAATCCTTATCGCCATCTTCTCTGGCTACATGATTTATACAACCGAAAATTATCGAGATGCTTTCGATTTCATTCGCATTGGTCTTAAGGTCACAGCTCAAACCTCCCTGATTTCGTATGTGATTGCACTTGTAATCGGTCTGCTCGCTGGTCTCGGGAGGATTTCACGGAACGTTTTTATCAAAAATGCCGCTCGTCTCTACGTTGAACTCATTCGCGGCATACCTATGCTCGTCCTTATCTTCTTCATCGCCCTGGTTGGCGTCCCCATTATTGTCGACAGCATCAATTCCTTCGGTCTTTGGCTCGGATCGAAGGGATTCGTAGGAGCAGCGGCTGCTTTCTCTCTATTCAGCAACCAATCCATCCCCATGAACGTACGCGCCATCGTCGCGCTATCCGTCACTTACGGTGCATTCCTGGCTGAGATATTCCGCGCTGGAATTCAATCCATCGGGAGAGGTCAGACAGAAGCCGCGCGGTCGCTAGGAATGAGCTTCGGGCAAGCGATGCGTTTCGTTATTCTCCCCCAAGCAGTAAGAAATGTGTTGCCCGCTTTGGGTAATGATTTCGTCGCCATGGTGAAGGATTCATCGCTGGTGTCATTGCTCGCTGTTCGCGATATCACGCAGGTCGCTCGCCTTTATGCAGGCAGTACTTTCCGCTTTCGGGAAGCATATGTAACACTGTCCGTTATGTACCTGACGATGACCGTAGCTCTATCCCTTGTGCTCCAGGCTTTGGAAAGGCGGCTTCGTAGAAATGACTGACGCGAAACACATTATCGTGGTCAAGGATCTCCACAAGCATTTCGATCAAGTACACGCCCTGAACGGCGTCAGCTTTAAGGTCGAACCCGGCAAGGTTATTGTGATCATCGGTCCCAGTGGGTCGGGGAAGTCAACCCTGCTTCGATGCGTAAATCATCTTGAAGTCCCAACTAAGGGAGAGGTCTGGATAGACGGCGAACAACTTACAACGGATCAAAAACACCTTAACAGAGTACGGACGGAAATCGGCTTGGTTTTCCAGCTTTTCAATCTGTTCCCTCACCTCACAGCGATGGAAAACGTCACCCTCGCACAAAAGGTTGTGCGCAAACGATCCAAGTCAGAAGCCGCAGAGATTGCTATGAAGCAAT
>CBDTTY010000011.1:0-26783 GCA_965363875.1 uncultured Anaerolineales bacterium | reverse complement strand
TTCTTGCTGTCGTTATTTATCCTGAGGTAGATCGAGCCGATAGCCCATCCCCCGAATGGTTTTAAAATATTTTGGCCGTGACGGATTCGCTTCAATCGCCTTACGCAGCCAGCTCATGTGGACATCGAGTGTGCGCGTATCCCCCGTGTAATCTGTTTGCCAGACTTTCCTGATCAGAGTCTTCCTCATCATAAGCCGGCCAGGGTTCCGTAGGAATACTTCCAGCAGCTTCGTCAGTTTGGGTGTGAGGCGCGTTTCTTTTTTCATGCAGCGTACGCGCCCTTTAGCGATATTCAGCTTAATAGGCCCGGCTTCGAGTGTGTACTGAACATCACCGGGAAGCATTCGCTCAACGCGATTCAGCAGTTTCCGTGGCGTGAAAGGATGGACTAAGGTGAGGGATGCTCCGCTACCGGGATCGGGCTTTGCGTCTTCGGGTGAAACGAGGATGATGGGGACCCCATCGAGTTCCGCTCTAGCCTTCCGGCACATACGCGTGCCTGAAGTCTTCATTGAAGCCGCATCGAGAACCAGAAGATCAGGGGTGGTTTTCTTCGCCGAAGATACCGCTCTCTCTATTTTGTGATGTACTTGAACTTCGTATCCTTTGCGTTCAAGGGCAGGAGCGAATGAAGGAGCGTTTGCACGACCGCTCTCAATCAACAAAACATCTGCTTTTGGCATTAGGGGATCCAGGCTCCCTCAAACATTGGACAGCCCCCTCATGGCGCTGCCTGATTTCCATTCTACCATTTTTAGGTTTGACCGCAACTGGGAAATTCGTTCTGGACAGAAAGCTTGATTTTTATGGTAGTGCAGATTAGCCTGACTGGCGAAGGACGGTTTTGAGATCTTGCCTCTGACTGCTTCGAATACGGCTGGCGCCGCCTCCCTCTTCCGGGTCACGCCCTCCTGCGAACCCTCTAAAAGGAACTTCATCAAGAAGTTTCGATCTCTCGGCAGCATAAGCCGCCGGGGCAACCCATAAGGCTAAGGGCGACAAACTCTCCCGAAGGAGAGGGTGCCAATCCTCTCCACCATCCCATGAACTGATAGCAAGATTGCGACCGATGGTCTGCATCGCGTTAATAACTTCCTCTTCACGTGAACGACATCGCCCATCGGCCTTCAGTATCCACGTAGTCATGTCCGCGGGTTCACAGAAATATTCCAGATGAGCCCACTCCTCTAACTCCTGCGCCCAAGCCCTTTCTCCTGCAGCCTCGATAACCTTTGCCGCACCAAATAATGCGGATGAAAAAGCCGGCCCCCCGCCAACCATCACACAGGTTCCATCCTGAATATCGTGAGCGAAGCGCCTGCCTAATTCGAGTTGCCCCGGCATCCACCGCTCAAGGATCACCGGCAATCTCTCCAGCACTTTTGATAAGTGGCGCGCTGAGTCGTCATCGCATAACCTCGCGGCAAGCGCGTATCCCATGAGCATTGAACCCAAGTAACTGAGCAGGCCGGGACCAGACGGGAAATCGGGGAGCTCAACTAGAAGCACTTTACTCGCTGTCTCGGCGAGCGTACTTTCAACATTGCTCGTAATCGCCAGTGTTTGAGCCCCGATCTCATTGCCCATTTCCAGCGCCTCTACAGTACGGGCAACTTCCCCTGAGGAGGATATGCCTACAAGAAGAGTTTCCCGACTTGTCTTCCCAAGGTCGGGAACTAGATAGCGTGAGACATACATCGACGAACCAGCCCACACTTGCCGCTTGGCCAGGGTTCTAAATACCATCTCCAGGCCGAGGGCAGCGTGATGAGAATCCCCTGAGCCAAAAAGGACAACCTTCCTCACCGCTTCGCCTTTTAAGACTAAATGCGAAGCCTGATTGGATGCTTTTCTCCAGAACTCGGAAATGAAACCCACAGCCTTTTCAATTTGGATCGTGAGTGATTCCTGCATGACTCGCTCCTGTCCACGAGTGTATAATCAAATCGATGAAACAAGAATCTCCAAAGTATCTTTTCCTAGGAGGTATTCGGGAAGATTATTGTATCACCCATACAAATCGGGCGATTTCAGGCGCGCTTGGGGGGAACGCGATTTACTCCGCGGTTGGCGCCAGGGTATGGTCCGATTCCGTTGGGATTCTCGGGCGTATCGGTTCCAACTTCGATAGGGCGAAGTTGGAGAGAATTGAACAAGCGGGAGTCGATACAAGCAACGTTTGTGCCCTCTCCGAACCACTTTCAACAATCACTTTCTACGCATACATCTCGCCAGAAGAGCGTGTGGACGTTAACCCGGCACTTCATTACCGCCGGATTAAAAAGCCCATTCCAAAGGAATTGCTGGAATACCGATCTTCAACTGAGGGACAAGGGAATCGAGAAAGTTTCACACCCCTGGCAATTCGACCGACTGACATCCCCCAATCGTTAAACGGCGCCCAAGGCGTACATCTGGCGCCTGCGGATTATCTATCCCATGTGACTATCCCTCCACGCTTCCAAGATGATGCCATCCGCTGGATCACCCTGGACCCTTCAATCCGATACATGACCCTTGATTTCAAACGGGATTTGCCGACCCTTCTAAAGGGCATTGATGTCTTTCTTCCCAGTGAACTCGAGGCGCGCGAATTTTTTTACCAGGGGAAAAATGACACATGGGAAATGGCAGAGGCTTTTAGCGAAATGGGACCAAGGTTTGTCGTGATAAAACGAGGGAAACGAGGGCAGGCACTTTGGGATCGCGATTCGAAACGTCGCTACCTCATCCCAGCGTACCCGAGCAAGATCCGGGACGTGACAGGTGCCGGGGATGCCTTCTGTGGTGGATTTCTCGTTGGTATAAATGAAACGCAGGACCCTGTGGAAGCATCGCTCCGCGGCAGCGTGTCATCGTCACTGGTTGTTGAAGGAAGCGGTGCACTGTACGCTCTTGGTGCTGCACCCGGGTTGAAACAAGCGAGATTGTCCGCGTTACGATCAAGACTAAGGGAAATATAAGAGATGGATTTAGAACGACTCATCACCCGTGCAATCGAGATTCAGTCTATCCCTGCACCTACTTTCAATGAATCGAAACGTGCTCTTTTTCTCAAGAACGCTTTCGAGAACGCCAACCTCAAGGACATTGAGCTGGACACTGTGGGAAATCTCTACGGTCTGATCCCCGGTTCAGGCAACCATCCAATCATTATCTCTGCTCATCTGGATACGGTCTTCCCCGAGGATACACCTTTAGACTCGCATCGCGATGGGGACCGGATCTATGGCCCAGGAATTGGCGATAATTCCATCGCCTTAGCGGCACTTATTGAGTTGGCACTTGATCTCTCCTCAGAGAAGCTTGAACATGACATCTGGCTGGTTGCGAATGTGTGCGAGGAGGGGCTGGGTAATATTCGTGGAATGCGAGAGGTTGTAACCCGCTTTCAAGATCAGCCACAAGCCTATATCGTCCTGGAGGGAATGGCGCTTGGCAACATCTATAACAAAGGGCTCAGGGTAAAACGATATCGGATCACTGTCGAAACAGCAGGAGGGCATTCTTGGGCACACGCGGGTCGACCCTCCGCAATTCACACCCTGTTTAAGCTAGGTTCTGAAATCATCGATATCGACCTGCCCCTTGACCAGCGAACGACTCTCAACGTGGGAGTAATCGCAGGAGGAACTTCCATCAACACAATTGCTAATCAGGCAAGTCTTGAGCTTGATCTGCGTTCCGAGGGTGATGTTCAATTGGACACCATGGATTTAGCTATAAAGGACCTTTGCCATGATTTCCATCGGGATGAGATCAAGGTCAAAATTTCCATGATCGGGGAGCGCCCAGGAGGCTCGATTCCCGACGACCACCCACTCATAAAAGCAGCTTGTAGTGCTCTAAAATCAGCCGGGGTCCGTGAGTGTCATCTAGAAGTAGGATCAACAGACGCCAATGCCCCTTTAAGCAAGGGGTATCCCGCTATTTGCATAGGCTTAACGAGAGGTGATGGTGCGCATACCCCTCATGAATATATTGAAGTATCCCCGATAGAGAAAGGTTACAGCGCGCTGATAAATCTAATTCGCTCGCTGTAGGAGCTGTTATCCGCATTGGTTCTCCTTTAATTTCTGAGGAAAGGTGACATAACCATGGATATCCCTGTCAGGTCAATCATCACTCGAATCACGGAGTTTTCTGGTGCCGCCAGAAGTATTTTTTGGTGAGCAAGATAACAAATAGTAGGAACCCGGTAGGACAATACTTGCCCTCAGCCGACCGGGCATATGCCCCCTCCGTAGAGATGCAGCATGCTGCGTCTCTACTTTGCTTCCAGTCGCAGGCGCTGCCAGCACCTTGAGGTTTGCGCGTAAACCTCCCGCAGTTTCTAAACCTGCGGGAGGCCTAAAATCCAAACCAGATCACCCGTTCGCCATCTAGAGTCAGTGCAGACTCGATGGCCCGGATGGATGGTTCCCCACTTCACAAGCAAACGAAAGTGTGCGTAATCTTTCCCAGGATCACGGCAGCATTGTCGGACTTGGTGTCATGGTCGGAGTTGGAGGATCACCTTCAATGTTGAACCGCGTTGAGACTCTCCATGTCTCACCTAAGAAGATCTGGACCTCATACTCTCCAGGAAACCAGGCTCCCGGTTCACACTCTGTATATCCATAACCACCAGTTCCCCCATCCCACGCATGTGTTTCCAAACAGATCAATTCCGATCCGGCATACCAGATTGCAGTCCATCGCAAACCGTCCGTGAGATAGTTATAGCTGAATGTCCCGAACAGTCTTCTGACTGGATTCGTAAATATTTCAGACGCTCCGATCGAACGATTTTGACGATCGATCCTCCTAGCCACCAGCACGGGACTGAAGACCGCCTCGGGATCAGGAGTCTGTGTCTCACGCAAGAGGAGAATACGGATCTCCTCCGGGAGCGACGGCGTGGGCGTCTGCGTTGCCGTCGGGGTGACCGTGGATGTGAGAGTAATCGTCGGTGTATTTGTGTTTTTTAATGTTGGCGTTATTGTGGGCGTGGATGTTTTCGTTGCGGTTGGAGTGATGGAGGGAGTTGGGGGATATAATGCATAGACAGCCCTGCGCCCAAGAGACGCCGATACGATGCCCGCAACAACAAACACAGCGGCAAGTGCAAACCAACGCCACCCGATGAGCATCCGTTCTTTGCGCAGAAGATAATAGGGTAATTTCCGTGCAGCCTGGATTTGTACCCAGCCAACACGAACGGCAACCAATACACCCAATCCAAAAATGAGCGTCATGAGCAGGATCGTTTGATCAATCGTCATTCCCGACCTCACGACTGTTCAATTTCCAGGATTGCCGGTCCATCGACCTCAAGACAAATTGAATAGACCTTTTCACTGACTGCCTCATATTCCAATTCACGCCCCTCGACTCGCAAAAATTTCGGGGGGGCAGGTAGAGCAAGCCAAACTTGACCTTGAGCTCCCCGCTCACAGTCTATCATCACTGTGAGTGTTTGGTTATGATGATCCCACGACTTCACACACAAACCTTGCGATATGTGTAAAGTATCCCCGACCCAAAGTGACTCAGCTCGCGCTTCGCGCAACGCAAACAGTTTTACGCCATGGGCTGCGATGGGACCTGAGGAGAGAACGCTATCGCTAACAGACGTGTAATGCGCATTCCAATAATCAACACAATGATAATCGAGTGAAGGGTTAAGTCCGAACACTTCAAGCGCGATCCCGAATTGCTTCTCTTCCGACTCCCAATTTATGATCGCTATGAGCCACCATTTTCCAATAGGTCCTGCAAGCTCCATTTGCAGCAGCTTTGGTCTCTCTTCCTCGAGGAGATCGACGACATGCATTCTTCCTGGTAACGGTGGGCACAAGCGGGCAAGCCAGCCTCTTCTCTCCGCATCCAGTGCGAGCAAATCGTCGGAGACGATCGCTGCTCCACCCGAGAGGGCCACTACTGTCGTCAAAGTCTGGACCTCCGCTTCAGATAACTGTGTCTCGTCCTTCCTCAGGAGCAAACAATCTGGATCATTAATCCACCAGCGGCGATGAAGCGGAGAGCGTGTGATCGTGTTATGAAGCGCATTGCGGACTGAAGGAAGGTCCATCTCGTTCTGGATGAGCGCGTCGACGAAGGCATATCTTGGTTTCCAGGAAGGCGCGACGTCTGGGCCAATGCGCATCGAATCGAAGATGCCAATACCAGAACCTAGCGGACAGCCACACCCGACGAGAGTACAATCGTCACCTGCCGCCTCCCTGATCTTCATCAACATCTGCCGAAGCGCTTGCGCACCTGTAAGCCGCGGGTTGTATCGTTTGCCAGCGAGCGCTGCCGCATACAAGAAATCAAGCTTGAGGTATGAATAACCCCAATCGTTTACCACAGTATCGATCACGTTGGTAATTTCCTCATGTACGCCAGGATGGGTTACGTCAAGAGCACGACCAAAAGATTCCCAAACCCAACCCGTATTTGCCGGCAGACCATATCGATTTCGAAGAACCCAATCCGGATTTCTTTGCACAACTTGCGCGGAACGAAGGGCAATAAAAGGCGCAATCCATAAACCCGCCACATAACCCGATCCTTGAATCTCCGCCGCAAGCTGAGCCATGCCGCTGGGAAAGCGTTCATTCGTTGTCAGCCAATCGCCGATATCTGATTGATATCCGTCATCGATTTGAATAACCTCCAGCGGGATTTCATTCTGGTATTCTTTTGCCCATTTAAGATGATCGTGAATATGGGTCTGATGGACATCCTGAAAGTAGTAATACCAGGAGCACCACCCCAGTGGAGATGGTTTTGCGACTCGAGCCGAGTTCTCGTCAGCCGTCAAATTCAGATATGTTGACAGGGGGGCACTGGATCTCGTGTCGATGAAATCAAGGCAAGCCCAATCTGTGATGAAGTTTTCACCCGGATCCAGGAGCACATCATCCAGATTAGTTCGTAGATGGAGCGAAGGTTGCGTGCCTTCTAAACAAGACACTACCGTCCCGAATGCCTCATTTTGAGATAGAAAACCCGCTAGAATTCCAGTATAGCTGTTGCGATCCAGAAGCACGCCGAACATGTCTGAATGAACCCTACCTCGTCCACTAGGAATACTGGCGCCCGGCCGGTCTATCATCGTGCGCCTGATTGGACCTAGTCGAGTCCCAGGCATCGTTTGGTCTGCTCCTACCAATCCAGCGTAACTCCAACTCTGCCACCCGTTGGAATAGAACGCCAAGTCAACATCAGGTGAGGAGAAGTGAACCCCACTTAGTTTGCCATTTCTCTCTTCGATGACATGTGCACGAGGCTGTCTGATGCGACCCCAAAAGCCCGTCCGCTTATCAAGCCCCGCAGCCATCATATCTGCCGAAATTAGCTGGATAGCGGAGGCTCCTTTATTCTTGATCTCGAGTCGCCACAACATCGTTAGAGATGAATGAAGCAGCGAGAAACACACCTCCGCGTCCAAGGTAGAATTTATTGGAATTCGCAGTGTTAGGTGGTTCGCAGGTCCAAACGAGTGCGCAGCTTGCTCCTTAGCAACCTTTTCCGCTCGGGATAATTCTAGATGTGTTGTATGCGTCCTTCCGGCTTCCCTCCAAGTCAGAGCCATCGAAGCATTCATGATGCGCAGATTTTGGGAGAGTGCACGAATCGACCAAGTGTCCGATTGTGGTTGGAAGGTGAAATTCAATTGGTCTGTGGAAAGTGATGTGGCCATGGTCAGACGAGCTCTCTACAATGGGCTAAAATCGACCTACATTGGGTCATGGATATTTCCACGCTCGGTTTTAAAGAGCAATTGATCATTGCCTTCGTGTATACTTTATTCCGGCAACATTAATCAGGCAACTTTTTAACGGATTCTGCATCCAATGCAAGAGAGAGAACCGATCTCAATCAAAGCATTAAAAGCTGGTGACCGTGAAGCTTTCGCGGCGATGGTTGACGCGTACTCTCCTAAACTGTATAAGCTTGCTCTGCGTATGTTGGGAGATCCTCTTGAGGCGGAAGATATCCTTCAAGAAGCCTTTCTAAAAGCCTATCGAGGGCTTGAGAATTTCAGGGGTGCCTCGAAACTAAGCACTTGGCTTTACCGAATTACTGCGAATGAAGCGCTGATGCGGCTCCGCAAACATGAGTTGGATACCGTACCCGTCGACGAACCTTTACTGCTCGATGATGGCGCAGAGATCCCTCGTGAATTAAAGGATTGGTGCTGCCTACCGGAAGCCGAACTCATGAGCGCAGAGGCACAGGACACATTGGATATCGCCATAAAATCGCTCTCCCCTACCCTCCGGGCAGCATTTGTTCTGCGCGATCTTCATGGACTCTCAACGCGCGAGGCAGCGGATGTTCTCCAAATTTCAGAGGCGGCAATAAAAACCCGCCTTCTCAGAGCCCGACTGCAGCTTCGGGAAATCCTTTCCAGTTACTTCTCAGAGAGAATGGAACGGTACTCAAATGTCTGAACATAACCTCTGCCAAGAATTTCTCAGCCAGATCTCAGACTATCTAGACAAAAATATTGACCCATTAACCTGCGATGAGCTTGAGAAACACCTTGTCGGTTGCCCCAATTGTAGAGTCTTTGTCGACACGCTTAAGAAAACAGTCTACCTTTACCAGCAGCAAGAAGCAGATATCAACGTTCCTAGTGAAGTTCGAGGGCGATTATTTAAAGTGCTGAGCCTTGATGATCTGACCGGCTGACGAGACTTTTGCCTGTTTTCAGAGCCAAGCTTGAGAGACTAGATCAAGATGTCACGCACCAAGAAAAGGCACAAGAGGCCGCCAGCAGATATAACCTTGAAAGCGCAAAAACACTCGCCTTCAGAAGAACCTCGAGCCGGAGAACCTTGCCCCAATTGCGGTATGGTTAATCTGGATTATGACGGCTGTTTAAACCTGGTGTGCAAGAATTGCGATTACGTTTCAGGTGGTGTTTTCCACTGATAGGGCCTTCCCCCCTCCGGGTGAGGACCACTAAATCCATTGAGCGAGGACCGAAGCCTTATTATTCCCTCAATTATAAAAACTGAGATGTTCTCGTTCGAGTTTAATCTTTTTCCCAACCAAGCGGCCTTCAAGGAAAGGGTTTAATCCTTGCGTCGAACCATGCACATACTACTCCTCGGAACCGGCTTCATCTTTATTGCCATGGCAATTCTCACTGCAGTGATTGCGTCTAATCAAGCCCGAAGTGTTACGGGGATCGAGAAACCCCAGGACTGCGTGGAGCCAATGAAAGTCGAGTATCCTGCTCCGGCAATTCAACTTACGGATATTGCAGGATCAACAGTCTCACTCGCTGATCACAAGGGCGATGTAATCCTAATCAACACATGGGCGACCTGGTGTCCTCCATGCCGCAGAGAGATGCCTGACCTGGAGGCTTTCTTCCGCACACACGCCGATGGTGGATTTATCCTCCTGGGTATCAATGTCGGGGAAGAGAAGGAAACTGTGGCCCAATTCGTGGACATGTTCCATCTAACTTTTCCGATCTGGCTAGATCCCGACGAGAGCACATTGCGCTCTCTTAATTCCTTTTCCCTACCCTACTCCATCGTAATTGATCGAGAGGGAATCGTTCGCTACGCATGGAGTGGAGCAACTTGTCTAAGTGTGCTTGAGAGTACAATATCACCCATGCTGCGCCAATGAGCTAAGGAGAAAAACAATGGATGCAAAGGTCACCTGGAGTAAACGCTTGTCTTTTATCGGAGAAGCAGAAACGGGTTTTTCCGTCCCCCTCGGTGCAAACCCGCAAGTCGGTGGTGACAACGATGGTTTTCGCCCGATGGAAATGATCGCCATCGGTCTCGCCGGGTGTACCGCCATGGACGTAATTTCTATTTTACAGAAGAAACGGCAGAATGTGACCGCCTTCGAAGTCCAGCTCCGCAGCCAACGAGCGCAGGAGCACCCGCGCGTTTTCACTCAAATTGAAATCGAATATTTAATTTGTGGACATGATGTCGAAGAAACCGCAGTGCAGCGTGCAATTGAGCTATCAGAAAATAAATACTGCCCTGCACAAGCAATGTTCAAACAGATTGCTCCGATCAAGCTTTCCTACAAGATCTTGCCTGCCGAGCAATAATCCTAACAGGCGGTCATGGTTCAAAAGCCCCGGTGAAGAAGATCCGGGGCTTTTCTGATCGCCATTCTGATCGAATAATTTAAACAATCAGAATGGGCTTGGTTCTGGATTGTCTCTGCGGAATACTCGAACGTTGGAACTTAAGTTGTAGAAGGATTCAGTTTACCGTGAAATAAGTGTAGTGATATTGGATTCTGCCATCAATCAAGCCGAGCGTATCATTTCCGTCCAAGATAACTCCCTGCTCGCTCGTTGCTCTCCACATGAAATGACGCGTTCGTCCTTCCCCGGATTTGCCAGTAATCTCGAAGTGCGCGTTGGGTAGAATGTTCGTAAAAAGTGTTTGGTACCACTGCTGAACTGGTTCTCTCCCAACGATTGTACGTTCGCCGGTCACATGTGCGGCACGATCCGCGTATAGGCCGGAGACAAGGATGGGGTCGTGATCATTCATTCGACCGACCAACCTTTCCGGCATATCTGCAGCGGGAGCGTTTGCAGGCCAATCGAAATCAGCCATCGCATCCCAAAGGTCCAAATATTTCGGGCGCCTCGCGAAATCCCAACTCCAGGCATTTGTAGCTGAGAGCCCAAGATCACGCGCTTTGTGCAGAAAGCGTGTGACTTCATCCGCTGTTGGACACCAACCTCTATATGCATATGACGGCAGTGTAGGGACGATGGGTCTTGCCGGCTTTAACGCCATATACTGCTCGACGCAGCGTTCAAGCTGCTCCTCCGGATTGTGGCTCTGCTCAAAATAGACCTGGGGCATGCTGAAGTCACAATATTCAAGGAATTCCGGGAAGGGTAAAGCCATGTGCATTCGCGGGTAGCGATAGGTGCTGAGTGCGATGGGAAGATTAGGCATCCCCGCGCGAATCTCCTTCATAAACCGGGTTGCAGCAGCTCTCTTACTCGTTGTGCGATACTCCCCTTCGGCATCAATGACATATCCGTCGAGGTGGAGCGCGTTCATCCTGTCGACTGCCAGGCGGGCTTCATTCACCGGGTCATCACCCCGAACGTAGTGCCAACCCCAAACCTCTACACCTACATTCCTCAATGCATCACGCACGGGAGGAATCAGGTCGACGTTCCGATCAAAATCGAAGTTGTATGGCCATGTTGCCCCATCTGCCACTTTAATCAGAACATGCGAAAGACCAGCAGCAGAAGCTGTAGCCGCAATTGCCTCTGGATCACCCTCATCACACCAAGGGATTTTCCAGATGAAGTAACCTTTGCCGTAAAGGGTCATTTACATGTCTCCCTGAATACTCTCAATGGCTTGCCCATTTCAACTCCCGTACCATCTACATAACATCTTCCTCGGGCTGCTCATCATTCTCCGCTGCTGCTTGCTTTCTTAAGCCACCAGCCCGTCTTAAAGAATCAGGTCCATATTGGTTGCGGATGGAGTCTACGGCTTGCTGTAATCTCTCATCACGATCCCATTTCCGATCAAACAGGTCTAACTGGCGTATAGGCTCATGTAAATCTGAAACCCCCACCCCCAAGAGCCGGACTGCTTGACCTTTCTTCCATAATCCCTGAAACAGCTTGCAGGATTCATCGAAAATAATCCGCTCTCGATCCGTTGGCTGCTCCAGGCGAACCTGCCTTGTTATGGTCGTGAAATCCGGCCAACGGACCTTAACCCTGATCGTATACCCTGCCAGATTCGCTTTACGCAGCCTTCGGCCAACAGTTTCACTCAGTCTAAGAATAACGGTCCGTAGTTCGGGCCAATTAGATATATCGGCGCTAAAAGTCCTCTCTGCCGACATTGACTTAGGATCTCGCCCCTCCACAACCGGGCGATCATCCTCCCCACGCGCTCTTGATGCAAGTTCCAGACCAAGATCGCCGAGAGATTCAATAATTAAGCGCGAGGGCATGCTTGCCATGTCTCCAATCGTATGGACGTCTCTTGCAGCCAGGCGATCCGCTGTTTTCGGGCCCACACCCCACAGCATTCTCACCGGCAAAGGTGCAAGAAACGCAGCCTCTTGTCCCGGAGGCACCACGATTAACCCTCTCGGTTTCCCCACCTCCGTTGCGATCTTGGCAACCAATTTATTGCTAGCAACACCCCAAGAAGTGGGAAGTTTTAAATGCTCAAGAATCTCCCCCTGTAAGGACTGTGCCACCTCAAGCCCGGTACGTGGATCATCGCTAACATCGAGAAAGGCTTCATCAATCGACAACTGCTCGACAACCGGTGCAGAATCGCGGAGGAAACTCATTATCTCCTGAGAGTGCTTGCTGTATTGTGTATGTTGAGGAGAAATCACGATCAGGTCCGGGGCTTTTCGCA
Source organism: uncultured Anaerolineales bacterium (assembly GCA_965363875.1). Classification (GTDB taxonomy): domain Bacteria; phylum Chloroflexota; class Anaerolineae; order Anaerolineales; family E44-bin32; genus E44-bin32. The sequence continues at coordinate 14,384 of CBDTTY010000011.1, read as the reverse complement.
GCGCTTGCGCAGTGGGCATAGCCGAACGGATACCGAACTCGCGGGCAGCATAAGACGCCGAGGAGACGACCCCCCGTCCACCCGCTGCACCACCGACAACGAACGCCCTCCCTTCCAAACCAGGGTTGAGCAGGCTCTCAACCGAGCAGAAAAATGCATCAAGATCGCAATGCAATATCGTTCTCGTAAAACGTGACATCAGATGCCCTCTGCAAAAGCCACAAACATTCGGTTAATCATGCTGTTAACAATAATCACGGTTCACAATTCTGCAAACAATTGTTCAAGGATGATTCCAAATTAGGTTCGCGAGTTTGTTATCGGGCGTATTGACACACACGATCTCTTCAATAGAATCTAGGTGGACCCAATCAGAGGAGGTATTACGTGCGAACCTGTACACAATGCAATAAACAATCCCCCGATACCGCAGGTGAATGCATCCAGTGTGGAGCAGACCTTTCCCTTCATTCTGCGACCGCTAAAGCCCTGAAAGATATGCAATCAAACCCTCGTGTAAGCCAAGTCCGCCTTATCGTCAACCATGATGCGTGCCCCGCATGCCGGCAAATTGAGGGCACCTATCCTAAAGATGCGGTTCCTGAATTACCGGTTAATGGGTGCTCGAACAGTACGGGGTGTCGCTGTTTCTATGAGCCCGTACTCAACGTGATCTTTCCTTGAAGAACTAGATTTGAATTAAATTATCAACACCAGAACGTAGGCTTGTCGCAGGAAACTTTCCACCCACTCACCAGGAATGACCTTCTCGATTAATTTCCCGGGGAATTCTTTGGATACCCAAGCAATTTCTGTCTTCGGCTATTCACCATGACCACGATTGGCTATGCGCAGAGCAGACAGTCTCCCAGTATGCTAAAGTAAATCACCGCCTGTATTGGATCCGTTAATAAGAATAGTCCTCACCGCATCCAAGGCTTGATCTCGTGTATTAAGCTTTTCTGCAATCTGAATCTCAACCAAGCGCTGAAGAAGTTCCCCAATCATTGGTCCTGGCTTGAGGTGAAATTCTGAGATGATTTCTTCCCCACTCAGCAAGGATTCCACATCGATGATCGCATCTCGTCGGTTGAAGTATGCATCAAGCAACTGACGGGCAATGTTTACACGACTTTCCCAGTCATCCTCAGCTGGCGCCCCATCTATTCCTGCCAGGAAGCTGGCCAGATCATCGAAAACAATCCCAACGCCGGCGCCCTCTGTTCGCTGATAGAAGTGATGGATTTGGAGATCTTTCTTTCCGCCAGCATCCTCTGATAATTGAGGGACATCCCCAACAAGAAATCGTTCAAGCCAATCCTTTTCTTTGCGGCTCATGTGATAGCGGTCAGACCATGCCGAAGCTGCAAACGTCTTACTCCCCCGATCTACTCCTGCAGGAGATCCATCGTGATCACCAGAAAGGTCACGATTAACGCTAGTCGAAAAAAGACTCCCCAGGAGAACCCAGGTCCGTTGAGTTCGTCCAGAGCTCAGTTCTTCGCCAAGATAGTCTGACAACGATTCACGAAATCGCCCCAGCCGAATGGCGATCAATCCCAACGTCGAGTTTGCGGCGGCATCAGGATCATGCCTGGTCGCCAAGACCTGGAATAATTCACTGAGTGTTGAGATTACCGTGAATGCCTGCCGGGCCAAGTCACGTTTATCTCCGATATGTGATTGATCATAAAGCTCATAGAAGAGCGGATCGAAGAGACCTAGATGGTCCAGCAATCGCAGCGATCGTGCTGGTTGTTGATGATCAAGCATACGAAAGAGCTCGTCCCGCAACCTCTCGACCGAGACATGAGGGAGCAATGAACCAGCTGCCTTGACCTGCTGAATAGTATTCGGTTCGATGCGGAACTCAAGCTCCGAGGCGATGCGTACGGCCCGCAAGGCACGCACGGGGTCATTTTGTATTGCCTCAGGTTTGCATGCCCTCAGAAGCGCATCGTTTAAATCTTTCAGACCGCCTGTCGGGTCAATAAGAATATCGAGATTATGTGGATCAAACGCCAGCGCGTTGATCGTAAAATCACGATACCAGAGATCATCATGAAGACTGGAGCCTCTCATTCGTGTGAAATCAAAGACCCATTCCTCTTCATTAGATCCAGGCGCTAATACTCGCCCCGCTCCCCGTTCCGCATCAAGGGCGTAGTATTTACCACCCAACGCATCGGCAATCCGCCGGGCAAGGCGAAGAGCATCGCCAGCAACAACAAAATCAAGATCGAAGGATTGACGTTGTAGGAAATGATCACGAACTGCACCTCCCACCAACCATACTTGCGGACCTTCAACTGGTGAGGGTAAAAGCTCGAGGAGCGCGGGGGTGAGGAATTTCTGCAGGGTCATCCGAAATAAGGAAACCTAATCCGGGGGGATATACTTATCTGGTTTCACAACACCGATGAAAGGGAGATTCCGATAGTATTCATCAAGATCGAGTCCGTAGCCAAAGACGAACTTGTTGGGAATTTTAAATCCACTGTAATGGATCGGGACCTCCGCCTCTCTGCGCTCATGCTTGTCTAGTAACGTACACACACGCACGGACGATGGCTGACGGGTTTTGAGCAACTCGATCACGGATGCGATTGTATGTCCGCTGTCGATGATATCTTCAACGAGGATAACTTCCTCTCCCTCGATCGAGCTCTGAAGATCAAGCGTGATTCTAACCTGCCCACTCGATTGCCGTGCTCCGGTTCCATAAGAGGATACAGCCATGAAATCGATGGCGTGTGGGATCGTGAGCGTGCGCATCAAATCGGTGAGGAACATTACCCCACCGCGCAAGATGCAAACTAGCAGAACGCTCTTGCCCTCATAATCCCGGCTGATCTCCTCCCCAAGCTCTGCAATTCTCGCTTGAAGAACATCTCTGGGGATTAGAATTTCCTCTAGGAACTCCTCATACGGCAGCATCTTCAATCCCTTGGAACCACGTGATGCTCGCGGCAGCGAGCTTCATACATCTCACTAGCGCCAACCACAACAATAGGATCATCGTAATGCGCGGGTTCTTCGTTGATTAACCGTTGTGTACGTGATGCCGCTCCTCCACAGACCATGCAAATTGCGTGCAGCTTATCCACACGTTCCGCCTGTGCCATCAATTTCGGCATGCAACCGAAAGGTTCCGCCCGAAAGTCGGTATCCAAACCGCCGACGATCACGCGCAGACCGGAAGCCGCTAATTCTTGGATAATTTCGCATAAACTCTCGGAAAAGAACTGTGCTTCATCGATCGCAACTACGGTTGTGTCCTCTTCAACAAGGTCGCTGATTTGCTCCGGATCTTGAACGGGTGTGGCTTCAAATTCTGTTCCAGCGTGAGATGCGAGTTTCTCGGTAGAGTAACGCGTATCAATACTAGGCTTAAAGACTTGGACTTTCTGCCGGGCGATAACCGCACGCCTTAACCTTCTAATCATCTCGTCAGTCTTGCCGCAGAACATGGATCCGGTGATAACTTCCACGCTTCCTGTTTGATGGCGCATATGATTCATAAACTCCTTAACCAAAGATAACGGGCAGGTGTTATTACACCTGCCCTGAGTTTACACCAGCCTAATATTTGAGCAAGCTTGGAAGTTCTAAACCTGCGGTTCTAGTGCAGCCTCTGGCAATTCAAAACCGCGCCTCTTTAAGGCTCGCTTCAGATCCGCAAGACTCTTTCGCCCAAAGCCATCGATATCAAGTAATGCTTGATCGCCTTCTGCCATCATCTCAAGCGCTTTGCCGACATCCAGGATGCCCGCTTTTGCAAGTGACGACTCTGCACGAGCGCTAAGTTCCAATTCAGCGATGAGAAGGTCTGGTGATGTTTTCGAAGCTTCACGGGATACTGTATCCTCAATGTGCTGCTGCCGCGCTTCGAGCTTCTTGTAGAAGCGATCAACCTGCCCTTCCGTATCAACAATGCGCTGCTCACCCGTGTAAAAAGGGTGACAGTTTGAGCATACATCGGTGTGAATCGATTCAACCGTAGATCCTGTCTGCCATGTGTTGCCACATACACAAACAACCGTCGTGTTGGGGAAATACTTCGGATGGATATTTTCTTTCATCAGATTACAACCTCACCAATTAGGAGCCAATACCTCATCACCTGATAATCGACATCCGGCGGTAACTGCACCGATCTGTTCCTACCACGTGATATGGAGTATTTATTCTGAGACTACGTTAACGCGCTTGCGTCCTTTGCGAACGAAGTCGAAGTGGACAAACCCTTCTGCAACAGCATATAGTGTGTCATCTTTGCCACGTTTTACGTTCAGCCCAGGGTGAATGCGGGTTCCGCGTTGGCGCACCAGAATATTGCCGGATCGCACACGCTCACCGCCAAATTTTTTCACTCCCAATCGCTTGGAGTGACTGTCACGTCCGTTGCGGACTGAGCCGCCGCCTTTTTTATGTGCCATTGTCTTATCCCTACACTATTTTTTTGCCGTAGATTTTTTCCCTGTAGAAGAAGTTTTAGAACCAGCCTTTTTCGATGTTGACTTAGCTTTGGTTACCTTTTATTCCTTGCTGGTTCCGGTTTCCTTTTTGGAAACCTTTGCTGTGCTTTTCTTCGCTGTCGAAGCAGCCTTCTTCGTGGCCGTCTTCGCGGGGGGCTTTTCCGCTTTGCCAGCTTCTTTTTTGCTCGTCGCTTTCTTTTCAGCCGAAGGAAGCATTATTTTATCAATGGACACGCGCGTATATTGCTGCCGGTGACCCTTCTTGCGACGATAACGTTCCTTCGGGATATATTTGAAGACGATGATCTTCTTGGCTTTTACCTGGTCGAGCACTTTGCCTTTAACTGAAGCCCCTTTGATCAACGGCGTGCCGACTTTGATAGTAGAGCCATCTACTGCAAGGAGTACTTCCTTAAACTCAATCGGTTTGCCTATATCCAGCTGCAGCCGATCGACTTCTATGGGCTCCCCTTCCCGGGCGATATATTGCTTACCGCCGGAACTTACGATTGCGTACTTCATTCACTTCCTCCAGCTTCGCTTCACCACCGCACCCGCAGTAATTGTTACGGCAACTGCCAGCCGGCGGGGAAGTTGGGGATTCATACACCCGCCCCAACGTCTATGCGCTGGGGCAGACGTAGCATTATAACGAGTGTGTTATCAACCTGTCAACGATTAGTTTAAAGACAACCGTTCCAATTAATCGGCTGCGGCTACCTCTGCTTCTACGACTTCATCCTCAGGCTGTGAATCAGAGGTGGCTTTGACCTCCCCATCTAATCTCTCATCGTGTAGAGCGACTTCTTTGCCAGGGAAGCCGGTGCCCGCTGGGATTAGCTTGCCGATGATTACGTTTTCTTTTAAACCACGCAAGTAGTCGATTTTTCCCTCGATTGCTGCGCCTGCCAGCACTTTGATCGTATGCTGGAAGGATGAAGCCGAGAGGAAGGATTCAGTGCTCAACGAAGCCTTAGTTACTCCAAGCAGAACTTGCATGGCTTGCGCAGGCTGTCCCCCATCTTTCAACGCTTGCTCATTCATCCTCTGCAAGTAATATCGATCGATGAGATCGCCCGGAAGCAGTTCCGTACCGCCTTGTTGCGTGATCTGAACCTTAGAAAGCATCTTGCGAGTGATGACCTCGAAGTGCTTGTCATTGATATTCTGTCCCTGAGAGCGGTAGACCTTCTGAACTTCGGTCAGCAAGTAAAGCTCGCATGCCTCCCGTCCAAGAATGGTTAAGATGCGGTGAGGATTCAATGATCCTTCCGTCATCGGGAAGCCTGCTTCGACCTTGTCCCCCTCTTTCACAAGCAGGCGTGCGCTTGCGGGGATGTCATAGTCTTCCTCTTCCAGGAGGTCGTAAGAGACGGTGACTTTTCGATCCTTGATGTGTACTCGTCCCGCGTGACTGGCGATGATTTCCGATTCGCCACGTTTTGCGATAAGCGCTCCTGCCTCGATCTCGTCCGCATCTTCTACGCGCAACGCCCAATTGCCGGGGACGTTGTATTCATCCTTGATCAATTCACTATTGACGACATGAACCACCCGGGGACCATCGGGAACCTCGGGGCTAAGAACTTGGATCGTTCCTGCAATCTCAGCGATCACAGCTTCACCCTTAGGTTTCTTCCGCGCTTCAAACAACTCCTCAACACGCGGTAGACCCGTTGTGATGTCTCCCCCCGCAGCAACACCGCCAGTGTGGAACGTTCGCAACGTAAGCTGCGTACCCGGCTCACCGATCGACTGCGCCGCTACGATGCCGACGGCTGATCCAAGCTCAACCACGTTGCCTCGGCCAAGATCCATACCATAACACTGCTGGCACATCCCGAATTGCAGCTCACAGGTCAAAGGTGAGCGAACGAAGGCTTCTTGAACACCCGACGCCGCTATTGTTTTAATAGACTCCAGCTCGATCAGGGCGCCTTTTTTGATAAGCACTTCGCCGGTATCAGGATCTACTATTTTGCTCCCTGCAAATCGTCCATAGAGGCGTGGGGCGAACTCCTGGCCGGCAACATCATCCGACCGCCGTATCCAGATCCCTTTCTCCGTCTCACAATCCTCGGCGTTGATGATCATATCCTGGGCTACATCCACCAAACGGCGGGTCAGATATCCAGCATCCGCAGTTCTGAGGGCAGTATCCGTTAGACCCTTTCGGGCGCCGTGAGTCGAGATGAAATATTCCAACGTAGTTAATCCATCTCGGAAACTGGAACGGATAGGTAAGGGGATAATTCGGCCTGCTGGATCCGCCATCAAACCGCGCATCCCGGCGAGCTGCGTAATCGCACCGAACCCGCCTTTCGTGGCGCCAGAAATCGCCATCATGCTTAGGTTCCCCGCCGGATCCATAGATTCTTCAACCGCTTCGGCGACAGCCGAGGTGGTTTTCTGCCACAGATCGATAATCCTCTCAGTCTGTTCCTGCTCTGTTAGGAGTCCACGGCGGTAATCCACTCGAACCGCTTCAGTTTGTTCGAGAGTTGCCTCAATGATATCCTGCTTCGATGATGGAACTGTGATATCCGAAATAGCGATCGTCGTCCCAGATCTGGTTGCATAGGCAAACCCAATGTCTTTGATTGCGTCAACAACCTCTGGAGTACCCTCCTCGTGTAAGAACCTGTAGACGTCTCCTACAAGATCTTGAATAGCCCCTTTGTCAAGAACCCGGTTGACGAATTGAAGTTCTTCAGGGAGTATCCGGTTGAAGATTACGCGCCCAACCGTGGTGTCGATGATACGCTCCTCTTGCTTTTCTAAGCGCTCGTCGTTCTCGTCGTACCATGTCGCTGCGGAGAGTTTAATTGGGGCATGGATACTGACCTTGTCGAGGGCATACGCCATTTCCACCTCATCCATGTCAGAGAAGGCTTTGCCTGTGCCTACGTGCTCTTTGCCCTCATTAATCATCGTCAGATAATAAACACCGAGGACCATGTCTTTCGTTGGGCCGACAACCGGTTCGCCATCTGCGGGTTTAAGAAGATTGACCGAGGAAAGCATCAATTCTCGAGCTTCAGTAACCGCCCGTTGAGACAAAGGTAGGTGAACTGACATCTGGTCACCGTCGAAGTCCGCGTTGAAAGCAGCACAGACAAGTGGGTGCAAATGGATTGCCTTCCCCTCAACGAGAACCGGCTCAAAAGCTTGAATCCCCAGTCTATGGAGCGTTGGCGCCCGGTTGAGTAGAACGGGGCGATCCTTAATTACTTCCTCTAAGACACCCCAAACCTCGGGACGTTCTCGTTCGATGATTCGCTTAGCGCCCTTCACATTCGCGGCGAAGTCATAAGCCACCAGCTTGGATATCACGAAGGGTCGATAAAGTTCGAGAGCCATTGTTTTTGGTAAACCACACTGAAATAGCTTGAGATCTGGTCCGACCACAATGACTGAGCGGCCTGAATAATCTACACGTTTACCAAGCAGATTGCGGCGGAAGCGACCTTTCTTTCCTTTTAGCATATCGCTCAAGGACTTTAATTCCCGCCTGCCTCGACGTGACAGCGCTTTACCGCGTTGTGAATTATCGATCAGAGAGTCAACCGCTTCTTGAAGCATTCGCTTCTCATTGCGGACGATAACATCTGGAGCACCCAGCTCAACAAGACGCTTTAAGCGATTGTTTCGGTTAATCACCCTTCGGTAGAGGTCGTTGAGATCAGAGGTTGCAAACCGACCACCATCCAACTGAACCATGGGCCGAAGATCTGGGGGAATGACGGGCAATATCGTCATTACCATCCATTCGGGTTGATTACCAGATCGCCGAAAGGCTTCGACGACCTTGAGGCGCTTGGTCGCTTTCTTCTTGCGCTGCTTACTTCGCGTGGTGCGCACTTCCTTCCACAGGTCTTCAGAAAGTTGAGCCAAATCAATGTGCTGGAGAATCTCAAAGAAAGATTCCGCGCCCATATCCGCCCGGAAGACCTGGCCCCACTTCGACTTCAGTTCTCGGTAACGCGTCTCACCCAGGAAAAGCATCTGGTGGATGCTTTGCAACTCTTCACGATCTTGTTCGAGTTGCTCAAGTGTCTCGACCCCTTCATCAATGAGGGTGTCTTCGATTTGAGAGAGCGCAAGATCTGTGTCTGCCTTTACCGTTTCCACATCCATCTTGAGGGTTGCGAGTTTTTGATCACGCTGTTCCTTCAAAGCCGATTCAACCTTGTCCAGTTGGGATCTCACCGCCTTTTGGACCTTCTTAAGGTGGTTCTTGTTTATCTCATCCCCTTTCTCGGCTATAGCTACATCAAGAGCCTGGAAGTGGATCGGACTGCGAATGGTCTTTCCTTGCTTGTCGGACAGACTGCTCTCTAGGCGCTGCCCTTCGCGCATTACCGGGGCAATTTCCTCCGCGACCTCTTCATCATAGGCAGCCTGTATCGCTTTCTTCGCATCGCTGAGTTCTGCAAGTCTTTCTTTCTTTTCAGCTCTGACTTCTGCCCGGCGCTGTTTAAGCGCTTCCTTCTCTTCTTTCGCCCGTTGATCAAGCTCATCCTCAATACGCTTTAACGCCTTACTCCTCGCATCTTCGTCGACATAAGTGACGATATACTGAGCGAAGTACAAAACGCGGTCAAGATTGCGCCGGGAGATGTCCAGGAGTAATCCAAGGTAGGATGGAACCCGCCGCGTATACCAAACGTGTGCTACCGGGGCGGCAAGAGTAATATGCCCCATCCGTTCTCGGCGCACAGACGAGCGAGTAACCTCAACATTACACTTCTCACATGTAATCCCTTTGAAGCGGATGTTCTTGTATTTCCCGCAATAGCACTGCCAATCCTTCTGCGGTCCAAATATCGCCTCGCAGAAGAGACCGTCTTTCTCCGGTCGTAGTCTGCGATAGTTAATCGTTTCCGGCTTTAATACCTCACCATGTGACCAATTACGGATGGTCTCCGGTGACGCCAGACTGATTCGGAGCGCTCGAAATCCCTTAGAATCCACCAAATCTACTCCCTCGCGCGTGGCGATGGTTGAGCTGTATCGGCGATCTTATTCGAACATTCGTGCTACTGTGAGTACGAACGAAAACAAGCGCATGAGGCGTCTTTTAACCTCAAGCGCTTCCTGCGCCGACCAACAATTCGGTTATCACGACGATTACGAGTGGAATTATATCGTTTAACTTATGTGTGTCAAGAGAAATCTAGTTGAATGTGTGGTCACGCTCCCATGTCGGGCGTATTCTTCTGGCCAGGGAACTCTCCATTCCATCGTTCTGGAAATAATTCTAATGCTCGCTCTGCAGCCTTAACGATATGGGGGTCACGGTCGAATTTCAATTTCTGAAGTGTAATCTGAGCTTCTGCAGTATGCCACTCAACCAGTTTCAATAAGGCTACCATTCGTGACCGATTATTATCAGCTTGCTTGGCCTCGCCGCCCTCCTGGATGTATCCCACCCGGGGCTGCTCAACGATCTCTATCAGCACCGGAACTATTGCCGGATGTGGTATCTGCGTTAATTGTTGGACGGCGGTATGTGCCTGCTCCAAATCTGCTAGACGCAACGCACGGAATCGGAGTAGCTGAATGGTTGTGAATATCGCTATTTCGCGCACAAGCGGGTCAGGATCATCCATCGCCGCGACAATCTCAGCAATGCTGTCCTCATCTTGAGCCATACCCGCGCGGTTGGCGAAGGCGATTGCCTCCTTCATCCGAATCGCTGGGTCGCTTACACGCAGGTCATACTCAGTTCTTGCACGCTCAAGCAAGCGGCCAACAGGAGTTTGTTGAGTTAATATTGGTTGTTCGTCAGGAAAGCCTCGCTCATCAGGTGGGGTATCCAACAGGGTTAATGCATTTTGGACAGCCGGGGTTACCAACTCTTCATTAAATTCAAGCAAGTCATTCAAGTAAGATCTTAGGCTGGTTGTTCCAGGCTGTCGAGTCACTTCGCTAGCACGCCTTCGCCAGAGATTCACGTCCTCAGCTATCTGCTGCTGTTCAACCCGCAGGGCTTGCTGCTGCTCACGAATCGTTTTCTTCCCCTCTTCATCAGCATCCGGTATCTCCCGCGCAAGTTCATCCAACTGTCCGCTCAGCTGAATGAACTCCTGCTGAACTGCATTGGCTTTGCGCTCCAATGCTGCCTTCACATGTCGCAGCCCAATTCCTATGGCCACGGAATGCCTCCATCCAATCTACTTTAAGGGTCGGACAACAATTGTCTACTGCATAGCGTTGACCAACGTCACTCTACACTCGCTCTTGATGTTAAATTATAGAACCCATCAAGAGGTGCTTCAAAGAAAACGAGCACACTAGTCAGTATAGATAAGGACCTATACGGCGTCAACCAGTTCCCAAGTTCTACTTCTCCAACCTTTTACTGGCAATGTATAGGTTGAATTAGAGCCAGAGAGACATTGACCTATATCCGATACGCTTTTAGAATGCATCTGGATATTAGATAGAAAACCAGGAGGAGTATTGCATGGCGAAGATCGCTGACATCGAAGGCATTGGGCCAAAGTTCGCTAAGAAACTACAAGCGGTAGGGGTTCGATCTACTGGTCGGCTCCTCCAAATTGGTGCCGATAAACGAGGGCGAAAGGATTTAGCTGAGGAAACCGGAATCTCGGAGAAGCTTGTCCTTGAGTGGGTAAACCTCGCTGACCTTATGCGTGTAAAAGGGATTGGAGAGGAATATAGCGATCTCCTCGAAGAAGCCGGTGTGGATACAGTGAAAGAGCTCCGTCATCGCGCGCCAGAGAACCTTTTCGATGCACTCGTTGAGATTAATGAGAAGAAAGCCCTCGTTCGCAGGCTTCCTTCGTCTAGACAAGTTAAATCTTGGGTCACCCAAGCAAAAAAACTCCCTCCTGTCGTGAAATACTAACTACGCTATTGGGCTTGCTGTAGAGGAAATCAGACCATTTTTCTCACCGAATATCACCAAGAGATGAATCGGGTTCTTAAACCAAATCCTGATATCGCTTCTTTAATCGGTTCCCAGGTTAACGCCCCCCTAGACCAGCATTAACCCTCGTCGCCTATGATCATGGCATCATACGCGTTCTTCGAGGGATTTTGTCAGGAGGGCCGGCAGCGGTAAGATTCCCAATATGGAGCTAAGTGAGATGCGTGCATATTTCCTCGCTGAGGACGGCAGAGAAATTCCATCCGTTACAGAAGACGAAATGCGAGAAGTCGATCGAATTGCTGTCCAGGATTTCCGGCTTGGCATTCTCCAAATGATGGAAAACGCGGGAAGAAACCTGGCCTCCCACATTATTGATGTGCTCGGTGGGTCAACAGGAAAGATCACCATCCTCGCCGGATCTGGTGGAAATGGAGGTGGCGGTCTGTGCTGCGCTCGACATCTTCATAATCGAGGCTTCAGCATCCAACTCCTTATGACGAGACCTGCAGAGGCCTTGGAAGGAGCGGCGGGAGCGCAGTTCGCGATCCTCTCGTCAGCTGGGATTATCGCAGCAGGGCTAGAAGACTCAGAAAAGTTGATTACCGAAGCAACCGTTGTCGTCGACGCATTGATCGGCTACAGCCTACAAGGCGCACCGCGCGGCAACACCGCATTGCTAATCGAAGCAAGTAACCGATGGGCAAAGAATGTAGTCGCACTCGATATCCCCTCTGGCGTTGATGCAACGACAGGTGAAAGCCCGGGCATATCGATACGAGCCGACAGAACGGTCACACTGGCGTTACCAAAACGCGGCCTTGATCCTTCTATGTACGACCTCTACCTGACAGATATTGGCATTCCACCAGAGGTCTACCTTCCAATTGGGATCACCCTTGACCCATTCTTCACGGAACACTTCTTGGTGAAGCTCATAACTCGGGAAGATAACTAGCATATCCATCACTGTTGAGTTGATTACGCGCAAACCAAGCATCCTGTATAATCGAGATCGTGAGTGAAAAAGAGGATCGAATAGTGTCCCCTGACAACCAGGGGGAAGATAATAACGAAGTCCCTATCCGACCGCGTTACTTGCACGAAATGATCGGGCAAGACCGGGTTAAGCAAAACCTCTCAATTCTGATCGAGGCGGCAAAGGGTCGTAACGAGGCGCTTGATCATGTCCTTTTCTACGGACCTCCGGGTCTGGGGAAGACGACGCTCGCTCATATCCTCTGCGTAGAGATGGGGGTCAATTTGAAGATCACCTCCGGTCCAGCGATTGAACGAGCCGGAGATCTCGCCGCAATCCTCACCAACCTGCAAGCGGGGGACATCCTCTTCATCGATGAGATCCACCGCCTCGGGCGTGCGGTCGAAGAGATCCTTTACCCTGCTATGGAAGATTTCGCACTAGATCTGACAATTGGCAAGGGACCAAGTGCACGTTCAATACGCCTGAAGCTTCCCCGTTTTACAACCGTAGGCGCAACAACTCGCCTTGCGCTTCTGACCGCCCCTCTTCGAGCCCGCTTTGGAGCCATTCACCGGTTGGATTTCTATGATGAGAAATCGATGGTGGGGATCGTACGCAGAGCTTCTGAAGTGTTCCATGTAAGCATGGACGAACCAGGGGTCAGAGAAATCGCCTGCCGTGCACGAGGGACTCCACGTGTCGCTCTGCGTTTGCTTCGCCGGGTCCGCGACTTCGCCGAAGTTCGAGCCGATGGTCGAATTACTCAAGAAATCGCCAGACAGGCCTTGGCCCTAATGGAAATCGACGACCTCGGCCTGGACGATTCGGACCGCCGAGTTCTAGACACAATTATTCGGAAGTTCAATGGCGGACCCGTAGGCCTGCAAACGATATCTGCATCGATCAGCGAAGAGCCAGACACGATAATGGATGTCGTCGAGCCCTACCTGCTCCAACTCGGATTTATCGACCGGACCCCGCAGGGCCGCGTTGCCACGCCAAAAGCATACGAACATCTCGGATTGCCGTATCAAGGCTCATCGCAGACACGTCTTCCGGAACTATGAGCCGCACCGAAAGAAAATGGATCTCTCTACCATCGCACGTTGGGTAATTCTCGCCGGGTTTGTAATTATCATCATCGGCATCGGTTTGTGGCTGGCCGGTCGTTTTGATCTACCTCTTGGCCGTCTTCCAGGGGACATTCACATCGAAAGAGATGGTTTCTCTTGCTTCATCCCTCTGGCAACCTCAATCATCCTGAGCCTGCTGCTAACATTAGCGCTCAATATCTTGCTCCGTTTCCTTAACCGGTAACCCGTGCGAACAACGGATTTTGATTACTTCCTTCCTGAAGAATGCATAGCCCAGAGGCCCGCGAAACCACGGGATAGCTCTCGCTTACTCGTGTTTAATCGAGACGATGATCATGTTGAACATCGGATTTTCCACCAGCTTCCCGACTATCTCAACGCGAATGATGTCCTGGTGCTCAACGAGACTCGGGTCATCCCCGCTCGTCTGAAGGCCCAGAAAATCCCCGGGGGTGGGCGCGCCGAGGTTTTACTGCTGCACCGATTGGGAGACATGACCTGGGAGGTAATGGTAGGAGGCGGTGGTCTAAAACCCGGCAGGAAACTTCAGGTCCTTAATGGTCCACAAGCACAAATCCGAGATGATCTCGGGGGACCACGGCGGGTTGTTGTTTTCTCCGAAGCGATCTCTCCCCTCCTGGATCGATTGGGCGAAATGCCCTTACCCCCTTATATCCACACGCCATTAGAGGAAAATCGCGAATACCAAACAACATTCGCAAAACACCCTGGATCTGCCGCGGCACCAACGGCAGGATTGCACTTCACACCAAACACTATTACATCTATTGAGGATAAAGGCGTTCGAATAGTCAAGATCACCCTCCATGTCGGTCTGGATACCTTTGTCCCTGTCCGCGAGGATGATCCAAATAAGCATCCAATTCATAGTGAATGGTGCCATGTGCCAGTGGACGTTGTTCAAGCGGTTAAAG
>CBDTTY010000010.1:0-27060 GCA_965363875.1 uncultured Anaerolineales bacterium | reverse complement strand
TGTACCGGTTCGCTACCGGGCGGCTCTTGCCTCGGGAGCGTTTGTCACGCAAGGTTTCGATCGCAACCTGCTCGTTTATACCATGGAAAGATTCCAAAAGTTAGCAGAGAGCACAACAATCCTGACCACGACAGATCCAGAGGCGCGTGCGGTACGCAGGGTGATCTTCGGCGGCGCGACGGAAGTCCAACTCGACTCCTCGGGCCGCATTTTGATTCCACCATTTCTGCGGGAGTACGCAAAACTGGATGGCGAGACGACGATCGTCGGTACGGGTGAATACTTTGAGCTCTGGAATGCAGGTGCGTGGTTAGATGAACTCAACGACGTGATGGATCCAGACATCAATGCCCGCCGCTTTACTCAATTTGACCTCTCCGCGGGGTAGGTAATGAGCGCGTCCTCAGGCGTAGTTTCTGCCACTGGACACACCCCGGTACTTTACCAGAATGTGCTCAATGCGCTGAATTTGCACGCAGGCGGGCACTACATAGATGGCACGGTAGGCGCAGGCGGACATGCGGCGGGCATCCTCGAATGTTCTTCTCCGGATGGCCGGCTGCTCGGTTTAGACCGTGACCCGAACGCGCTGAAACTTGCGGGGCTCCGCTTGGAGCCTTTTAGTGATCGGGTGAGCTTGCGTCATGCATCTTACACAGCAATGGATAACGAAGCATTAGCTCTGGGGTGGGATAGGGTGGATGCAATCTTGCTCGATCTGGGGCTTTCATCGATGCAGCTTGAGGACCCAAAACGTGGTTTCTCGTTCCGCTTCGATGGCCCCTTGGACATGCGCTTCGATCCAGAAGTGGACTTCATGGCCGATGAGCTCGTAAACCATATGCCGCAAGACGAATTGGCAGATGTGATCAAGCGCTATGGAGAGGAGCCTCGTGCTCGGGCAATTGCAGAGGTAATTGTGCAAGCCCGTCCACTGAAAACCACCCTCGAGTTGGCTGACGTTATCGCCAGTAAAACTGCGAGGAACCGAAAGGGTATCCACCCGGCGACGCGCACCTTTCAAGCGCTGCGTATTGCCGTCAACGATGAACTCAATGCGTTGAGGGCAGGGCTCGAAACAGCAGTAGGGCTGCTTTCTCCGGGAGGGAGGTTGGCTGTGATCTCTTTCCACTCGCTGGAGGATCGTATCGTCAAGCGCTTCTTCCGCAAGGAGAGTCAAGACTGTATTTGTCCCCCAGAGCAATTGATTTGTTGCTGTGAACATGCGGCGAGTCTACGAATCCTAACAAAGAGGCCTATACGGCCGGAAAGCGATGAGATTTCGCTCAACCCTCGAGCTCGAAGCGCTCGTTTGCGGGTCGCGGAGCGTCTGTCAATGGCATGATCCTTGCAGGTACTGATTCGAGCAGTGCTGCCGCAGGTGATAACGTGAAAAAAAGTCGAAAACAAGCATTCAAACTCACACCCTGGCGGTCCCAACTTCGGATCACCAGTCGAACGGTGCTGACCGCTATTGTGCTCCTGATCATCGGCGGTCTCTACCTTGCGGTTAATGCGCGCGTCGCCCGTTCTGGTCGCAGCGTACTGATCATGCAATCAGAGCGAGCCGAATTGCAACGGCAGATCGCCGAGTTGACTGCCACGTTTGCAGAATTGACCACACCGGAGCGCATGTTAGAGCGGGCTCTCGAGCTGGGGTTCCGCCCGGTAGAACTTGGAGACATCGAATATGTCGTTGTCGCCGGGTATGTTTCGGCAGAGCCCTTCATTGCTCCAAAGCCGCCAAATTCCACAACAGAACGCGATGGCGGGTTATCGCCCGCATATACAGAAACACTCGGAGATTGGATATCGCGTTTAACGTCATCGGGGAGTGAGGGAAGGCAATGATCCCAAGCGGTCTTCCCTATCGAAGGGTAAGCGTGCTGCTCGTGATCATGGGGCTGAGCGCTTTGGCGATGTTCATCCAGCTCATCAGAGTCCAGTTTGGACCGTACGCCCCCGTATTCTCCACATGGATTGAAGCTGCTGAGGACACTGAAGCCGAGATCGAACCGGTGCGGGGCTTGATTTACGATCGCGATGGCGACCTGCTCGCCACGAATGTGCCGATGTACTACTTGGAAGTCGAGGTTTTCCAGCTCACGCAGGCGAGCCGGAAACAGATTGCAGCGGTACTCGCTCGAACCCTGGTGCTCCCCTATGAGGATCTTGCCCATCAGTTGAATACGGATTGGGGTTCTCTCGGTCAATATCGAATTCGCTTGACGCGCGAGGTGGATGGCGGAGAGCGTTGGCCAATCACGATCGATCAGGTCGCCGCAGATGTATTGAAGAGCTTCCTGTTGGATCCAGAAGCACCAGATCTCAGCGGGTTGAAGCCGGTTCCTGCACCCAGGCGTGAGTACCCAGCCAGTGCGCTCGCGGGTCATGTCCTTGGGTTCGTAAACCAGGAAGGGAAAGGATATTTCGGCATCGAGGGGTTCTACGACAACTGGCTGGGAGGCAAGGCGATCACAGTCGAGCGTGGTTATATCCCTCCAGAAGCGCGGATTCAACCGGATACACCGACGGGTGTCAATCTCGTATTAACCCTTGACCTCGATATTCAGCAGATGACAGATGACATCCTACAAAAAGCGATAGAAGATTCGGGTTCTGAGGCGGGGCAGATCATTGTCATGGATCCACGCAATGGTGAGATTCTGGCGATGGCGATCTTGCCCTCACTGGATCCAAATAACTATGAACCGTGGCTCGCAGAGCTGGGTTTGGAAGCTGATGATTTGGAGACCGAGGAAGATGAACTCGTCATTAACCCGGCAGTAGGTGGGCAGTTTGAGCCGGGGTCGACATTCAAGATTCTGACCATGGCGGCGGCGATCGACGCCGGCGTGATTGAGCCCGAGGATCAATTTATCGATCGAGGCGTAATTGAGGTTGGTGGCGTGAAGATACGCAACTGGAACGGGGGAGCCTGGGGGCCGCAGACGATGGTGGGTTGTATACAGCACTCCTTGAACGTTTGTCTCGCCTATGTGGCCTCTGAGAAACTCGGCGCAGCCCCTTTCTATGATTACCTGACGGCTTTCGGGATGGGGAGAGTAACAGGAATTGATCTCTCCGGCGAGGTCTCTGGGCAGATGCGCACACCGCGCCATCCTGAGTGGACAGAGGCAGATCTTGGTACGAATTCGTTTGGGCAAGGGATTTCTGTGACGCCGGTGCAGTTGATCGCAGCGGTTGGAGCGGTTGCGAACGAGGGCGTCATGGTTCAGCCCCATATTGTTAGGGCTGTTGTGGGTCCAGAGGGTGCCTATTGGCCGAATCCTACAACGCTTGGCAGGCCGATTTCGGCCGAGAGTGCCAGAACTATAACGGAGATGCTTGTCCAATCTGTCGAGGGTGAGGCGAAATACGCACACGTGAACGGCTATGAGATTGCGGGGAAGACCGGCACAGCCCAGATCCCCAATGAGAGTGGTTATGACGATCGCTGGACCATCGCTTCTTTTATTGGTTGGGGTCCGGTATCGGATCCGAGGTTCGTGGTCCTGGTGCGGTTGGATAAGCCGGAATCTTCGCCCTGGGGTTCTGTCGTCGCCGCCCCTGTTTTTCGTGATGTTGTTGAGCGTCTCGTTGCCATGTTGGAGATCCCGCCCGATAGCGTGCGGGAGCAGATAGCAGCAGGAGAGTAGGACGGACGTTTTTATATGTTGACAATTGGTCATCTCGTTGAAGCGATTACTGAAGAGAAAATCACCGGGTTGGGTGAGGTGATTACCGACGCGGTTGTCGATTCGCGCCAGGTGACCCCTGGCGGACTCTTCGTTGCTATGGATGGGGAATCGCAAGACGGTCATGATTATGTGGCTGACGCTTTTGAGCGCGGGGCAGCGGCTGCGCTTGTGGAGCGTGACATTCCACTGGAAGCTAGCAGGCTCGACTTACGCAAACCAATAAAGGCGCAGCTTAAACAGGACTTGGAACCACCCATCATCCTGAGAGTAGCTAACACACTCGCAGCTTTACAGACAGCTGCGATGGCCTGGCGAGCACAATCCGAAGTACGAGTGATCGGCATTACGGGAAGTGTGGGCAAATCAACGACGAAAGAGCTCGTAGCCGATGTGCTGAGCCGTCGTTATAAGACGGTGCGCAGTCCTGGGAATCTGAATAATGAGATTGGATTGCCGTTGAGTTTATTGCGCCTTACGGAAGACCATGAACGCGCGGTCCTGGAGATGGGTTTTTATGTCCCCGGCGAGATCGGACTCCTATGCGATATCGCCAAACCGCAGATTGGTGTGGTGACCAACATAAGTCAAGTACATCTTGAACGAGCAGGGAGCATGGATGCAATCGTGTGCGGAAAAGGCGAATTGGTGGAAGCGCTGCCGCCGGCGCCTGAGGGTGTTGCCATCCTGAATTATGACGAACCCCTCGTGCGAGAACTGGCCGAGCGCACTGATGCACGGGTCTTTTACTACGGCATCTCCCCCGAGGCTGATCTCTGGGCAAGTGATGTGGAAGGCCTGGGATTAGAAGGATTGCGCTGTGCAATTCACCACGGTGAGGATGTCATTCATTGCCGTGTGCCGCTGCTCGGACGCCACTCGGTTCATACCATTTTAAGAGCCGCTTCGGTGGGGATAATCGAAGGATTGAGTTGGAGTGAAATAATCGGTGGTCTACAGGCTACACATAACCAATTACGCTTGGTTGCTGTGCAAACTGCCAGCGGAGCACTGCTGCTGGACGATACATATAACGCCGCTCCAACATCGGTAATTGCGGCGCTTAATCTGCTTGACGATTTAGACGGCCGGAAGATAGCTGTCTTGGGTGACATGCTTGAATTAGGTGAATTTGAGGAACGTGGGCATCGCATGGTTGGAGCTCGCGCAGCCCAGGTGGTGGATTTATTGATCGCTGTGGGGGAGCGGGCAAAGTGGATTGCTGAAGAGGCGCGCTCAGCTGGGCTTAGCGAAAACCAGGTGGTTGAGCATGGAAATGGCGATGAGGTCATTGAGTATCTGGATGAAAAAGTTAGCGAAGGGGATGTCGTGCTGGTGAAAGGCTCTCATGGGATGCGCCTGGATCGAATCGTAACTGCGCTGGAGGAGATCGAATGACAGACGCAGCCAGCGCTTTGGCACTAGGAGGAATTACGTTCCTGTTGGCGGTGATTTGGGGCGGCCCACTGATCCGTGTTATGCGTAGGTTAAAGATTGGAGAGCAGATCTCGATCGAGGGTCCCCAGCGGCACACGATGAAGCTCGGTACCCCGACTATGGGTGGGTGGTTGTTCATCATTCCGGTGCTCTTGATCACCGGTGTTCTAAACCTGGTGTCCATTGCGAGTGAGCTGAATGTTTTTGGCAACTCAATACTCTTGCCGATGATAACGCTTCTGCTCTTCGCGTTGGTGGGCGCCTGGGATGATTGGCTTGGGATCAAGAGGCCCCGAGGTGTCGGAGGGATGCGGGCGCGCTGGAAGTTCTTACTGCAAGGCGTTATCGCACTCGGGGCCTCTTTGGTCTTGAAGTATGGGTTGAAGCCACCGGAGATGATTCTGCCAAATTACCCGGAAGTTATCGAACTGGGGATCTGGTACATACCCATTGCTATGTTCATCATCATCGGCACCAGCAATGCCGTTAATTTAACTGATGGATTAGATGGACTAGCGGGATTGATCGCAGCAATGGCATTTGCTGCTTATGGAGCGGTCGCGGCACTCCAGGGACAGATATTCCTGGTGCGCTTCTGCTTCACGATGGTCGGCGCCATTTTCGCCTTCCTTTGGTTCAACGCATACCCCGCGGAACTTTTCATGGGTGATACAGGATCGCTGGCACTGGGTGCCACACTCGCAGTTGTCGCCCTCATGACGGGTCATTGGGCTTTGCTGCCTGTCATTGCCATTATCCCTTTCAGCGTGACTTTGAGCGTGATCATCCAGGTGCTGTATTTCAAGATCACGAAAGGTCGTCGGTTTTTCAAGATGGCTCCTCTGCACTACCACTTTGAGTTGAGTGGCTGGAGCGAAACCCAGATTGTGCAGCGCTTCTGGTTGGTCGCGCTGCTCGCCGGCATGTTCGGAGTGGCTTTAGCACTCATCTAACATCTAAGGAGGGTGTTGCTATGGAAATCGGAATGCTGTGGTTTGACGATGGCAAGAGTTCAATGCAGGAGAAAGTAGGTCAAGCGGTTAACTTCTATCAGGGCAAGTTTGGCGAGACTCCTACCCATTGCCTGGTACACCCCTCCACATTAGATGGAAACCAGGAAGGGCTGATCTCTGGTGTAAAGGTCCGGAAGGCTCGCAATGTTATGCCAAACCACTATTGGATTGGCGTAGAGGAGGCTTCCAAGAAATCGCGCAGGAAGAAAAAGGTGAGGCGGAGCGAACCGGCACTCCAGGAAATTGCTGCCTGACGTGTCGAAATACATTCCGGGAAGACCGTTGTGAGAGAGTGGAAAGGGAAGCGTGTTGTCATCATCGGATTCGCTCGACAGGGAAAAGCCTTGGCGCAATTCCTGTCGCAGAAAGGCGTTGAAGTCGTCGTGAGTGATCAGCAGAGCGCAGAGCAGCTTGGACCGGCAATTCAAGAACTGGCAGCATATGAGCTGACATACCAACTCGGCAGTCATCCAGTTTCCCTGCTCGAGGGGACGGATGTTCTTTTCCTGTCAGGTGGTGTGCCCGCCGATTTGCCAATTGCAGTCGAAGCTCGTGAGCGAGGGATCGAGTTAGCCAACGACACTCAGCTATTCCTGGAGGCGTGCTGTGCGCCGGTGATTGGCATTACTGGTTCTGCAGGAAAGACGACGACCACATCGCTTGTTGGACGTATGGCAGAAATCGCATTCGCAGGCTCAGAGAGGCGCGCCTGGATTGGCGGCAATATAGGTCGCCCGTTGCTGAATGACCTGGATGAGATCAAACCCGAAGATCTCGTTATCATGGAACTTTCATCGTTCCAGCTCGAACTCATGACGACGAGTCCACACATTGCCGCGGTTCTTAATCTGACGCCCGATCATCTCGATCGGCATGGATCCATGGAAGTGTATGCCGCAGCGAAAAAGCGCATTCTCGCCAATCAAGTAAAAGATGATATTGCTGTTGTCCGCCAGGATGACCCGCTCACCTGGGAGATGCGCAGCTTGGTGCAGGGCAGGTTGATTGCTTTCGGATGGGAACAACCCGCCGACGAGAAAGAATCTGCTTATGTACGAGATGGGGTTCTTCGCTTGAGGTCCGGGGATGTGGAGTATGAGATCTGTAGCGTGGAAAAGGTTGCTCTGCGGGGCAGGCACAATCTTATGAATCTTCTCGCCGCAAGTGCGCTCGCTTCGGCGGCCGGGTTGCCTATCGAGGCGATGTCTGAAGCGGCCAGCAATTTTCAGGGGGTACCGCATCGATTGGAGTTTGTGAGGCGGGTACAAGGTGCCGAGTGGTACAACGATTCGATCGCAACGACTCCTGATCGCGCACTGGCAGCCGTGCGGGCATTTGCAGAACCCAAGGTTCTACTGGCGGGTGGGCAGGACAAAGATCTCCCCTGGGAGACATTCGCTCGCGAGGTTGTCCGCAGCGTGGACCACCTGATTCTATTTGGTGAGGCAGCACAGAAGATTGAGCGCCATATCAATGATGCGGCCAAGGATGATGCCAAACCGACCCTGGTTATTTGTGAAGGTCTGGCGGACGCTGTTCAGGCGGCTGCAGCCGTTGCTGAAGAGGGGGATGTGGTTGTGCTTTCGCCTGGTGGGACGAGTTTTGACGAGTTTTCGAATTACGAAGTGCGCGGTGAAAAATTCCGCGCTCTGGTGGAGGAATTGTGAGCCGATCACCAGCAGCCGAGTCGAAATTGAGTCAGCGACGTACTCCTCTTGCCGTCGATCCGTGGCTCCTAATCATCACGGGCATCATGATCGCGCTGGGGCTTGTGATGATGTACTCCGCGAGCTGGGATGTGTCGTGGCGACTTTATGGGGACAACAATTACTTATTCAACCGTCAAGTGCTGCACTTGATCGTTGGTCTGGGTGCGATGGCTGTGGCTGCCTGGTTTCCATTGGGTTGGCTGCGAAAAATTGCACTGCCGCTGATCGTGGGAACGATTGTGATCCTAATTGCTGTATTGATCATCAACTTCGGCGGGGAATACAAACGCGCCTTTCTAGGTGCCTCGGTCCAACCGTCGGAGATGGCGAAGCTGGCGCTCGTTATCTACCTGGCGGTCTGGATGGAATCAAAAGGGGACCGTCTAAGCGAAATGGGCTATGGCTTTTGGCCCATGGTTGTCATCGTCGGCATCGTCAGCGGCTTGATCGTGGCTCAGCCCGATCTGAGCGCGGGGTTGACGGTTGGGCTGGTCGCTTTGACGATGTTCTACCTGGCTGGAGCACGGACGTTTCAGACTATAGGACTGGTGGTTGGCGGAGGTTCGGTTGGCTATTTACTTGTCCGTCTTCACTCGACTGGTGCGCAGCGCTGGATACAGTTCAAAGATGGATTGGTGGACATTGAAAAAGCACATTATCACGTTCAGCAATCCCTGCAATCGTTCTACTCGGGCGGCATACTTGGTCGAGGATTAGGGGCGAGTCGCGGTAAATTCGGTTTTCTGCCGGCGCCGCATACTGACAGTGTTTACGCCGTCATTGGCGAGGAACTTGGATTGATTGGCGCGTTGTTGATATTGACGCTTTTTTGCGTTTTCATGTGGCGAGGCTTCCGGGTCGCGGTCGGCACGCAGGACCGGCTGGGCTTGCTCCTCGCCAGCGGTATCACTTTTTGGATTGGAGCGGAGGCTCTAATCAACATGTCGGTTCTGCTAGGTCTGCTGCCGTTTGCGGGCAACGCTCTACCATTCTTCAGTTACGGCGGCTCCAGCCTGGTCACGATATTAACCGGAGTGGGCTTTCTCCTGAACGTATCGCGGTTGGAGAGAGCTGAAACCAAGAAGCGAGGCTATGTTGCGACTTTTAGTGTCAGCCGGAGGGACGGGGGGCGGCGTGTATCCCGCCTTGGCCGTGATCGCCGAGCTCAGCGAGAAAGCTGAAGTGCTCTGGGTTGGAGGGCAGGGAGGCATGGAAGCAGCGCTCGTTAAACGGGCGGGCATTCCTTTTGAAGCGATCCCAGCAGCAGGGCTGCATGGGGTCGGAATACGCAGCCTGCCCGCTAACGTATCGCGTTTGCTCCAGGGCATCCCCGCGGCGAAACGAATCATCCGCCGCTTCCGACCCGATGTGCTCTTTTTTACCGGCGGATATGTGGGTGTACCTGTGGCGATTGCGGGTCGACAGCTGCCTCAGGCGGTTTTCGTCCCGGATATTGAACCGGCGCTGGCTTTGAGGCTGATCAGTCGTTTTGCCAGGGTGATCAACGTCTCCACGGCGGACTCCGAGAACTTCTATTCCGGGCGAAGGCGAGTCGTCGTAACGGGCTATCCGACGCAGGCAGACTATGTTGTGAGGGGCAAAACCGAAGCGAGGCGGATCTTCGGTTTGGACGAGGGTGCAAGGACTTTGTTGGTCTTTGGCGGCAGCCGGGGAGCGCGCTCAATCAATGAGGCGATATGGGACATTCTTCCGAACCTACTCGAGATCGCCCAGGTGGTGCATATCACCGGGGAGCTCGACTGGCCGAGGGTGCCGGCTGTGATCGAGAAGCTTGATGCGACGTATGCGAGTCGGTATCACCCGCATGCATATTTGCACGAGGGGATGGGTCAAGCCCTGGGAGCAGCGGATTTGGTTGTCTCGCGCGCGGGTGCGGCCACGATCGGGGAGTATCCACTCTTTGGGCTGCCGGCGGTGCTCGTCCCGTACCCCCATGCTTGGCGATATCAAGAAGTAAATGCGGCATACCTCGAGGATAGCGGCGGGGCAATTGCTCTTCGCGATGAAGATCTTCGAAAGACTCTTCTGCCGACGGTCAGCGAACTCATGCATGATCACTCTCGGCTTGAAGAGATGGGGACCGCAATGCGTAGATTATCGAGGCCGGGTGCGGCGAAGCGAATCGCAGGCGAGATTGAAAATCTAGCGAAGAAGAGAGTGCAGGACGCATGATTAGCATTGTTGTCCTATTCGGGATTCTGATTGCGCTCTTTGCCATTATTGGCGCTGTCCGCGGCTGGGCTAAGGAGCTGCTTGTAACAAGCGCCATTATCCTCGCGCTTTTCATAATCCAGATTTTAGAAACCCACATTCGACCGTATTACACGGCATTGGTAATGCAGCCGCCGGTAACGCAATTCATCATTCGGGCCGGCTTCCTGGGGTTGATGGCATTCTTTGGTTATCAGACACCGCATATTCGCGCCCTGCAGCCAAAGCTGGTACGCGAGCGGCTCCAGGATGTCCTTCTAGGGCTCGCTTTGGGTGCATTAAACGGGTATCTGCTTTTTGGATCGATCTGGTTCTTCCTGCACGATTTAAATTACCCGACAACATGGATTCAGATGCCTCCAGAGGGATCCGAACTATACGAGCAGATTTTAAATATTGTCGCTTATCTGCCTCCGGCCATCTTGCCAATTCCACAGCTCTATTTCGCAGTGGGGATCGTATTCGTATTTATTATTGTGGTTTTCGTATGAGTCAAAATGTGCATCTTGTTGGGATCGGCGGCGCAGGGATTTCAGCCGTGGCAAAAGTACTTCAGGGACGAGGATATGCTGTGACGGGTTCAGACCAAGCTCGATCCATCTATGCCGATGCGCTTGAAAAGGATGGCATACGGATCATGTATGGCCACGACGCTGAGAACGTAGCCGGGGCCTCACTGGTCGTCGCCTCATCCGCCATTCCGGATAGCAACGTGGAACTCGTCCGCGCCACGGAATTGGGCATTCCAGTTTTCCGGCGCAACGCGTTCTTGCGCGAGCTAACTGCTGAGAGCGAGACCGTTGCCGTAGCAGGGACACACGGAAAAACAACAACGACGGCTTTGATCGCCTGGCTTCTAGTGCAGACGGATCAGGATCCAACTTTCATGGTGGGCGGAATGGTGACTGATTTCAAATCAAACGCACGTGTCGGTCAGGGACCGCACTTTGTGATTGAAGCGGATGAATACGATCGAGCTTTCTTGGGATTGCAGCCCAAAGTGGCTGTGGTTACGAACGTGGAGCACGATCATCCGGATTGTTATCCAACCAAAGAGGACTTTTATGGCGCGTTTCAATCCTTTGTTGACCAAGTTGAGGATTGCCTCATTATCTGTGCGGATGATGATGGCGCCCAGAGATTAGAACCAGGATCTACTCGCAAAGTTACCTATGGTCTTTCCAAGGGGGCTGATTGGCGGGCAGAGGAGATTCGTTCGAATCCCGCTGGCGGCTCTGACTTCCTGGTTATTAAAAATGGGGAGACATTGGGATTAACACGGACGCGCCTGCCTGGTGAGCACAATGTGAAGAACACCCTGGCGGCATTAGCAGCCGTAGATCACCTTGGCGTTGCGTTCAAGCGGGCGAATGAAGCATTGACAGAATTTCATGGGATAGAGCGACGCTTCGAAATTCTGGGCGAAGCGAAAGGCGTAGTGGTTGTCGACGATTATGCTCACCATCCGACAGAGATACGAGCCACACTGAAGGCAGCCCGCGAGCGTTTCCCAGAGCAAGAAGTGTGGGCGGTTTTTCAACCTCACACTTATTCACGCATTCGGACCTTGCTGGATGAATTCGCCCAGGCCTTCACCGACGCGGATCGGGTACTTGTCTTGGAGGTCTTTGCAGCCAGAGAAGCAGAGGATACCTCTCTTTCCGGGAAAGCCATCGCTGAAAGAATTGATCACAGGGATGTCAGGTTTGTCCCGGAGCTGACAGAAGCAGCGCTGGTGCTTTTCAATGAAGTTCGAGAAAAATCCGTTGTAATCACGCTAAGCGCAGGAGATGGGAATAAGGTCGGTCGAAACCTGTTGGAAAAACTAAAGGCAAGCGAGGGAGATGAATAGCATGGCTAAGAAGAAAAAGGGCGTCTTTGAAGCCGATAGAAAGATGGAACTCCGTATGCGGCTGGCCGCGAAACAAGCTGCACAGCTCGCATATGCTGGACCAAAGGGGAACCTTCCCCTGGAGGTTCCGGAGCTAGAACTCTTGAATCGGATCATCGATAAGGTGAGACATTTGTGATGGACAGCGTTATCTCGCCTGAGCTCGTGCTCAGACTACGAGAGCTTTTTGGTGATCGGCTGGGTGAATCCGTGCCGATGGCTCCATACACCTCCGCACGAATTGGAGGCCTGGCAGATTTCCTGCTTGAAGTTCGCTCGGCGGAAGATTTGGCAGAAGTTACGCGCCAGTTATGGGATGAGGAAGTTCCATTCAGGATCCTGGGGGGTGGTTCAAATATTCTGGTCTCCGACCGAGGGGTGCGTGAGGTGGTGGTCTTGAATCGTGCGCGCAAGATCCACTTTTTCCAGGAAGATGAGGCGCGGTACGTAAAAGCCGAGTCGGGCGCTGTGTTGGGGACGGTGGCGAGACTGGCAGGGGACCGTGGGTGGTCTGGATTGGAATGGGGGGCGACTGTTCCTGGAACGGTAGGAGGGGCAGTTGTTGGAAACGCAGGCGCATTCGCTGGAGACATGGCTAGCGTGCTTAAGCTGGCCGAAATCTTGCAACAAGATGGATGCGTGGAGGAATGGCCGTTGGAACGTCTGGAATATGGCTATCGCGACAGTGTTTTAAAGCGCAATCCAGGCTCTGTGGTTCTGTCGACAACCCTGGAATTGTCAGCCTCCACAGTCGATGCATGCAAAACGAAGATGAGCGAGTATACGCAGAAGCGCGCTCAATCACAGCCGTCGGGCGCGAGTATGGGTTCGATGTTTAAAAACCCTCCTGACGATTTTGCTGGTCGTTTAATCGAGGCAGTTGGATTAAAAGGTTTCAAGCAGGGAGCGGTTTCAATCAGTCCAGAACACGCTAATTTCTTCATGAATGAAGGCGAGGGCACTGCAGATCAGGTATGGATGTTGATCCAAACCGCACGCGAGAAAGTCATGGAAAAGTTCGGAGTTTCACTTGAACTTGAGATTGAGCTCATTGGCGAGTGGCTGGAGAATGAAGCCGCCCTTTCCAGATATGGGAAAGGGTCTTCATGAGTAAAAAGCTGCGCTTAGGGGTTCTCTTTGGAGGTCGATCCGGGGAACATGAAGTGTCCCTCATGTCGGCGCGTTCTGTGGTCGACGCCCTGGATGATATGAAGTACGAAGTGATTGAGATCGGGATCTCGAAAGAGGGACACTGGCTGTATGGAGATGGTGCACTCAGAGCCTTCGAGACTGGCGAGCAGGATTCCTTACATCCAGCAATGATGATTCCAGAACCTAAGAGGGCCGCTCTTTACCGCCAGGTAATAGGCAGTTCGCTGGAGATATTAAAAGAGCTGGACGTCATTTTTCCTGTGTTGCACGGCACTTTCGGCGAGGACGGGGGGGTGCAGGGTCTATTTGAGCTTACAGAGCTTCCCTATGTCGGGGCGGGGGTGCTCGCATCCTCGGTAGCAATGGACAAAGGGTTATTCAAGGATGTTATGCGAGCTCAGGCAATACCGGTAGTAGATTGGGTTGTGCTTGAGGCTTCGGAATTACAAGCGGACCTCGATGGGGCGCTTGAAAAAGCGGAGCGAGTAGGGGACTATCCGCTCTTTACTAAACCGGCAAATATGGGATCTTCCGTGGGAATTACACGCTGCAAGGAACGCTCAACGCTGCTTGAGGGGCTCATGGATGCAGCGCAATACGACCGAAGGATCCTGGTTGAGCGGGGGCTGGATGCCCGAGAGATCGAAGTGAGCGTGCTTGGAAATGAGGAAGTTAAAGCATCGGTTCCAGGTGAGGTTATCCCTAGTGATGATTTCTATTCTTACAAGGCAAAGTACATCGATGACGCTTCTGAGTTGGTGATCCCTGCCGACATAGATGAGGAGACAGCGAAGAAAGCACAGCAGCTGGCAATACAGGCATACCGAGCGATTGACGGAGCGGGTATGGCCCGCGTTGATTTCCTCCTCGATAAGGTAACTGGAGATTTGTACCTGAATGAAATCAACACCATCCCCGGCTTCACACAAATCAGTATGTATCCAAAGCTTTGGGAAGCGAGCGCGTTGCCCTATTCGGAACTTCTTGATCGGCTGGTTGAATTGGCGTTGATGCGCCACGAACAGAAGATGGGACTTCTCCGCAGTTATAAGGGAGAGAGAACTCAATGAGCGTTGGCGATAGGGTATTCGGCGCCCCTGAGAACAGGGCAGACCAGGTGCGCGCTCGGCGGGTGCGAAAAGTCCGGAAGATTGAACGGGCGGGCCGCTTTAAGACGACAAAACCGCGCAGGAATAAACGGGCGCGGCGCCGTTATGCTGTACCCGTAAGTGCGGATCATGGAACGGAAATTCAACTAACAGGGATTTCAGGGGCACATTTTGGATCGAGGTTATTCTCAATTGTGCTGTTGGGAGCCAGTTTTTGGATGATTGTCAGGTTTGTACAGGCACCAACATACAAAGCCGGCATGCCTATGATCGATGGCCAACAGATGCTCAGTTTAGCGCAAGTTCGATCGTTGGCAGGAATTGAAGGGCAGTCTGCCTTTCTCGTCGACCCGGGGGTCGTTGAAGCCAGGCTAAAGGAGGCGGCTGAGGTGAGTGAAGCAACGGTTATGTTGAAATGGCCGAATCGCGTTGAGATTTTACTTGAGGAACGTCAGCCAGCCGTGGAGTGGAATGATGGTGGTCGGATATGGTGGCTGAGTGCCGATGGCACCGCGTATATTGAACACGGTATCCAGTCAGATCTGACGCAGGTTATGAGCGCGGAACCGGTCTTGAGCCTCGATGGGAATGCGAACGATCCGGTCATCGACCCGATTCTACTAAGCGCGGTGGATGTATTGTCCAAACACATGCCCGAGGTCAGTTCCTGGCAATTTGATCCCGACCATGGTCTAAGTTTCACGGATGTGCGCGGATGGCAGGCATACTTCGGCGAAGGCGGTGATATGCGCATGAAGGTGCGAATCTACAACACGATAGCTGATAAGTTATTTGCGGATAACATCCCGGTAACGATGGTGAGCGTGGAAGATCAACACGCACCATTTTACGCAATGGAGTGAGCGAATAAGTGGCAACGATTCTCGGTTTGGAAGAGACGATTTTCGTCGGGTTGGATATCGGCACGAGCAAAATTTGCATGCTCGTGGGACATTCCACGCCTGATGGAAAGCTGCGTGTGATCGGCATTGGCGAAGCGCCATCGAAAGGTATGCGTAAAGGGGGCGTCGTTAACCTTGAGTCATTAGCTCAGGCAATCCGGATTTCAAAGGATAAGGCCGAGCGAACTTCGGGGTACGAGATCACCTCCGCAATGGTCAGTCTCTCCGGATCTCATGTCTCCTCGCTCAACAGCAAGGGTATGACGGGTGTGACGGGCCGGACGATCAGCGGCGATGATGTGAGTAGAGCGATCGAGGCCGCCCGTTCAATTGTGATCCCATACGATCGGGCTATCGTTCATGTCATCCCGCGAGCCTTCGTCGTCGATGGTCAGGATGGGATTAAGTCTGCTGTCGGCATGCATGGCTACCGTCTTGAAGTGGAAGCCCACATCGTGACAGCTAGCAACACTGCGCTGCGAAATCTTGAGAAATGTATCGAGGCAGCCGGGATCGATGTTGATGGCTGGGTGCTTGGATCACTCGCATCGGCCGGGGTTACGCTGAGCGAGACCGAACAAGAAATGGGCGTGATGCTCTGCGACATCGGTGCGGGAACGACTGATATAGCAATCTACATTGAGGGGGCAGTCTGGCATACCGCGGTTATCCCCGTGGGTGGGGAGCATCTTTCAAATGACATTGCCCAGGTTTTGCATCTACCCCACGAGACTGCAGAGTCTGCGAAAAGGCGCCATGGTTATGCCAGACCTTCAGGCTTTGATCCCGATCAAGCGTTCGCTGTTCGTCCCTTCGGTGAGGAGCAGTCAATCCGCATCAAGTGTAGAGACATGGCGGTAATTATTGAGCCGCGGATCGAGGAATTATTTAGTTTGGTAAGGCAGGAAGTGAAACGCAGTGGATATGATGGCTTGCTGCCGGCAGGAATTGTGTTGGCCGGAGGGACAAGCCAGCTGCCAGGCATCCGTGATGTTGCTAATGAAATACTTCATTTACCCGTTCGGATCGCGGAACCGGAGCGCATGCTCGGTTTAGTGGATCGTTTACGTTCACCGGCTTACGCAGCCAGCCTGGGCTTACTTTATTGGGCGCATGTGCTGGGAGAGGCGACTGGAGTTGAAGGTTTTACCTATGCCGGTTTTAGGCTGCCAAACTTTAGCTTGGAGAAAACAGTAGGATTTTTCAAGCGATTACTGCCCGGATAAACCCCTTACTCCAGCCCGAAACTCTTGACAGGGCTGGGGTGGATAAGACAACGAAACTTTGTTTGAGGAGGAGGAAGAAAATGAAACCCATACCACAGACGGAATCATTTGCAAGGATTAAGGTTGTTGGAATTGGCGGCGGTGGAAGCAACGCTGTCAACCGCATGATTGAAGAAGGCCTGGTGGGCATAGAGTTCATTGCCATCAACACCGATGCCCAGGCGCTCCTTCTTTCGAATGCATCTACCAGGGTTCGCATTGGCGATAAACTGACTCGCGGGCTTGGCGCAGGAGGCAACCCGGAGACGGGCCAGAAAGCCGCCGAAGAGTCTGCAGAGGATCTTTATGAAGTCCTCAAGGGCAGTGACATGGTCTTCATCGCCGCGGGGATCGGAGGCGGCACAGGAACTGGCGCTGCACCGATCGTCGCCCAGATCGCAAGGGAGATTGGAGCGTTGACCATCGGCGTGGTCACGAGACCATTCACCTTCGAGGGCGCGAAGCGGGCGCAAGCTGCCGAGTCCGGTATCGATGAATTGAAAGAAAAAGTCGATACGCTTATCGTTATCCCGAATGATCGTTTGCTGCAGATCGCGGACAAAAAGGCCAGCTTGCATGACGCATTCAAGATTGCGGACGATGTGCTCCACCAGGGTATTCAGGGTATCAGTGAGCTGATCACCGTCCCCGGCCTCATCAATCTCGACTTCGCGGATGTGCGCACGATCATGTCCGAGGGAGGCGCAGCTTTGATGGCTGTCGGCAGGGCTTCGGGTGAGGATCGTTCCCGCGTAGCTGCCGAGCAGGCCATTTCTAGTCATCTTCTGGATATCACAATCGATGGCGCACGAGGCATTCTTTTCAATGTTACGGGCGGGCATGATCTGAGCCTGTACGAGGTCAATCAAGCCGCGGCGATCATCAAGGAAACGGCGCACCCAGATGTCAACTTGATCTTCGGCGCAGTCATCGACCCCAATATGGGCGAGGAATTGCGCGTTACCGTAATCGCAACCGGTTTTGAGCGTACTGGTGGACTTCACCACGCGATGCGCAGGCCGCGCAGTCGAACGGAATCGCATGCGCAGGAAGGGCAGGCAGCTGTCACCGCCGAAGAATTCCAGCCGCAAGCTTTTGATATGAACAATCTGGACATCCCGGCTTTCTTACGTAGACGTTAAGGTGGGTGGGCTCTCGGCTCGGCCAGTCGACTCCTACCCCTAAACGCCCTTAGGAACCGTTTGCCGCACGGTTTTCTCTAAGGGCATCCATACACACAGACCGTCGCCGGTACCTCCTCCCGGTTACGGTCTGTTGTGTTTCTTGCTGGGGGGGGGACCAAAGTACCAATTATTTTAAGGTTCAGATGGTGCTTATAACCTTGTTGAGATGTTCCTCATTATGCTAAAATTTACCGCTCTACCCCCAATCGGTTGGGGATGTCAACTTTGGAGCACCTAGATATGGCGTGGAACAACTGTGCCATAAGCGAGGAATAAATGCGCTGCCCGTACTGTGAGGGAGAAAGAACCCGTGTTATCGATACAACGCGTGACTCACGGGGTGGCGTTCGGCGTCGCAGGGAGTGTATAGGGTGCAGTCAGCGCTTCAGCACGTACGAGCGGGCAGTCCTTGCCTCTCCGCTAATCACCAAACAGGATGGAACCCGGGAAGAGTTCAGCCGCGAGAAGCTTCACCAGGGGATCCGGATCGCTTGTGCAAAGCGACCGGTATCGGCAGCAGATAGTGAACGTCTCGTCGGTGAGGTCGAATCGACTCTCCAGGCGATGGGAAAAGCGGAAGTCTCCTCAAGAGTTGTCGGCGATATGGTTATTGCAGGATTAAAAGACCTCGATCACGTTGCCTATATTCGCTATGCGATCGTTTATCTAGGTCTTGACGATCTACAAGCCGTTCGCGATGAAATAGATTTTCTGCTCGAAATGTGATTGTTTCATGTGTGACCCGCCTTGATATTTGTTGTGGCAAGTTTGATGGGTGATGGTTATTTCGGAGGGAGTGGACGTTGGAAACGGATCCAACAGGTGTGGCTGTAGATCTAAATAATGAGATAACAAGAACCCCTTCGCGCCCAGAAGACTTACGTGCTGTTGAGATATCTGATAACGCCAAGACGGTTTTGGTTAAGCGTTATCTTCGACGCGGGGAAGATGGTCAACCAAGCGAGACAATGGAGGAGATGTTCTGGCGGGTTGCCTACAATGTTGCGCTTGTGGAAGAGGAATGGGACGTCGAGATCGAATCGGTCGCCCGTGATTTCTATGAACTTATCACCAGCAAGCGTTTTTTTCCCAACTCACCGACCTTCACCGGAGCAGGCACACCTCTTGGCCAGCTCGCTGCTTGCTTCGTCCTGCCAATTGCTGATGACATGGGACGTGATTCAGAAGGCATCTTCCAGACACTGCGTAATGCTGCTTTAATTCAGCAGACCGGCGGGGGCAACGGTTTCTCATTCTCAAGATTGCGCCCAAACGGTGACTTGGTAAACTCTTCGAGAGGTGAGGCGACGGGTCCGGTTGGTTTTTTGAGGGTGTACGACCGCGCTTTCGATGTTATCGCCCAGGGCGGCACCCGGCGCGGGGCAAATATGGCCGTACTCAGAGTCGACCACCCCGATATCGAGTCTTTCATCAGCTGCAAGACGGACGAGAATGCGATCACGAATTTCAACATCTCGATCGGTATTACCGATGCATTCATGGAGGCCGTTAAGAACGATGATTGGTGGGAGCTGCGTTTCCCGGACATATCTTCGCCGGAGTATAGCGAGTTCAACAGAACACATCGCCAACTTCTCGAATCGAATGCCGAGTTCATCGTCTATGAACGGGTTCGCGCCCGCGAACTCTTTAATAAAATCGTTCAACAAGCTCATCATAACGGAGAACCAGGTGTACTTTTCCTAGATGCTGCAAATCGGAGCAACCCGGTTCCACATCTGTACGATCTTGAAGCTACGAACCCTTGCGGCGAGCAATGGCTTGGCCCTTATGAAAACTGCTGCCTGGGTTCGATCAACCTCGCAGAACATTTCGGACCAAATCGATCTGTCGATTGGTCGAAACTGCGCGAAAGCGTCCAGCTAGCAACCCGCTTCCTAGATGATGTTGTGAGCGCAAATGCCTACGTTCCAGCGGTTCCGCAGCTTAGAGAAGCTGCTTTGCGAGCACGGCGCATCGGTTTGGGCATTATGGG
The DNA here is from genome assembly GCA_965363875.1 of uncultured Anaerolineales bacterium. Lineage (GTDB taxonomy): Bacteria > Chloroflexota > Anaerolineae > Anaerolineales > E44-bin32 > E44-bin32. The sequence goes on along the minus strand of CBDTTY010000010.1, from coordinate 7,472 downwards.
ACTTGGTGATTTGCTGTATCACACAGGAATTCGCTACGGCTCGGAGGAAGCCCAGGAATTTTCCGGTCAGGTAATGGAGTTCATCCGTTTCCACAGCATGTCAACGAGCGTCGAGTTGGCGCGAGAGCGCGGCCCCTTCCCGGTAATCGAAGGTAGTATCTATGATCCAGACCGAATCACATGGGAGCCACCCAAGCCTCTGCGTCCTTTCACGCGAGACTACGGGCGACCGCAGGTTGACTGGCAGGACGTTCTCGAAGGGATCCAACAGACGGGAATACGAAATGCTGCTCAGACGACTGTCGCGCCGACAGGAACGATTGCCACAGTCGCTGGATGTGAGGGCTATGGCTGCGAACCGGTTTTCGCTCTTGCGTATTACCGGCATGTTGATGATGGCGGCAATGATCTACGGCTCACGTATACAAGCCCGATGTTTGATCAAGCGCTCATTGAAGATGGGGTTGATGATTTAACGAGAGAGATGATCATTGAGGCGGTGATGAAACACGGCTCGTGCCAGGAAATTGAAGCCGTACCAGAGGACGTCCGCGATGTGTTCGTCGTCTCGCACGATATCTCGGCTGACGAGCACGTACGCATGCAGGCTGCCATGCAGGTATTTGTCGACAATAGCATGAGTAAGACCTGCAACTTCCCCGCGGACGCTACTGTGGAAGAAGTCGCTCAAGCCTACATACTTTCCTGGGAGCTCGGCTGTAAAGGCTTGACAGTATATGTTACGGGATCACGACAGAAAGTCGTGCTCGAGACAAAGGGGACTGCAGATTCGAAAACGCTGAAGGAAGGTGCGCCGCGCCAAATCCATCTCTGGCTGGAAGGGAAAAAGCCGCGGGAACAGCGCCTCGACGGCTGTACCTATCAAATAACAACCCCTCTCGGGAAAGCATTTGTGACGATCAATGAAAACGGGGGCGGAGCCGGACAGCCATTCGAAATATTTATTACCACTGCAAAAGCTGGATCTGAGACTGCTGCAGTGTCTGAGGCAATCGGGCGATTAATCTCCTATTTGTTGCGCATTGCTTCGCCTGTACCACCACGAGACCGGCTTGGCGAGGTAGTTAGACAACTCGCTGGAATCGGAGGCGGGCGACCGACGGGCTTTGGTCCCAACCGGGTCCTTTCACTGCCCGATGGTTTGGCGCGTGCACTCGCCGCGTACTTAGAAGAGACGCCGGAAATAATTCCGGGTACCCTCATTCAAGAAACATCCCCGGAGGATCAGCTGACGATGCGCATTGGAGATCTCTGCCCGGAGTGCGGCGCAGCAGCACTGGTTAATGAAGAGGGATGCCGCAAGTGCTACGCGTGCGGTTTTAGTGAGTGTTGAGCGTAGTTTTCTAATTTTCAGTTAGGATTAACCCAAGCTAGAAATCCAGCGCAGTGATTAATTTGACGCTGGATTTTGTCCTTAATTAATCTGTCCCCAGTATGACCTTCCTCTCATTCAACGTAGAATAGGGGTGTTACCTGTCTTGCCCTGCACGGTCAGTCTTGATGGGCTCGAGCGGATGGAGCTTCAGTCGATGTTGTTTGAGTCCGGTGCTGTATGATGGAGGAAACTGAGTTATTTCCCTGTCTTCGGGAAAGGAGGGATCGAGATGCAATCCTATCGAAAAGAGCTGTGGTTTAACACCCCGAGCCGGCGAGCGTTGATCAACATAACCCCGGAAGTTGACGCCTGTCTGCGTGAGAGTGGGATGCAGGAAGGTCTCGTGCTCGTCAACGCAATGCATATCACGGCATCTGTTTTTATTAACGATGATGAGTCAGGTCTACACGAGGACTACGAGAGGTGGCTTGAGAACCTTGCACCGCACGCGCCAACCAGCCAATACCTCCACAATCGAACAGGTGAGGACAACGCGGATGCACACATGAAACGCCAAATCATGGGGCGTGAAGTTGTCGTTGCTTTGACCAATGGCCGGCTCGATTTCGGACCCTGGGAACAAATCTTCTATGGCGAATTTGATGGGGGGAGAAGGAAAAGGGTGTTGGTTAAAATCATCGGAGAATAAAGAGGAGGGGTCACTCTTGAGTGATTGACCGAGTGTCGGTCCGCCGGCCTCACACATCCAACTTCCAGCAGGTTCAACTCCAACGGGAGGTTATCACACGTCAAGGCAATACCCCTCACACATCTTGAGGAGGAGAATGCTTCGTTACTCTGTCCCTCGCAATGACAAGCGCGGGAAGGGCTCTGTAGCAATGTCATTTCGAGCGAAGCGAGAAATCCCTAGGATGTTGCTCTTGAGGACTCCTCATTTGTAATAGACACAATTACTTGCTGACGAAGTCCGCCCCTTAATGTCATTGCGAACGAAGCGAAGCAATCTCCTCCTTTCTAGCGCGGAGATTGCTTCGTCACCCCGTTCCTCGCAATGACAAGGGCGGGAAGGGCTCTGTAATACTGACATTTTGAGCGAGCCGGGAAGCGGTAGCAGGAAATCCACATAAGAAGTAGGAGTTTCTACCCCTTGCATCAAGGGGTTATTTCGATTAATATATCATACCGACCGGTCGGTATGATTGTGAGGAGATGATGAAACAGCAAGATCGAGCAACGCAAACGAAAGAAAGCATCCTTAAAGCGGCGGAGCATTTATTCGCCATACAGGGCTACGAGGCGACGAGTGTTTCAATGATCTGCGACACCGCGGGTGTGAGCAAAGGGGCTTTCTATCATCATTACAAAACCAAACAGTCGATATTTTTAGAGCTTATGCAGCGCTGGCTTAAGGGTTTGGATGAGCAGCTCGTTCTAATAGATGAGTCAACCGAGGATGTCAAAGAGGGGTTGCTCTCCATGGGCGAGATCATAGGGCAGGTACTCGATGTTGGCGGCCCACAACTCCCGATTTTCCTTGAATTTTGGAGCAGGGCCATTCGCGACCCTGATGTTTGGGAAGCTACAGTCGAGCCGTTTCAACGTTATCGTGATTTCTTTGCCGCCCTGGTCCAGCGGGGGATAGATGAGGGGAGTCTGAAAGATGTTGCCCCTCACTATACAGCCCGCGTAATAATTTCTCTGGCGGTGGGAATGCTCGTTCAAGGTCTTCTGGATCAAGGTGGAGAGGACTGGCAGAAAATAACCAAGGAAGCGCTGGAACTCCTGCTTCATGGAATAGCTGAAAGGTAATAAAAATGAACATACTTCTTACTGGAGCTTTTGGAAATATTGGTCAGAGCGCATTGGATGAGCTCCTCGGGCGCGGGCACCAGGTTCGCTGCTTTGATCTTAAGACGAAAACGAATGAGCGTGTCGCTAGATCCTATGAGCAGAGAGCACAGGTCTTCTGGGGGGATTTACGCCGACCGGAGGATCTAATGGAGGCTCTACGAGATATCCAAACTGTTGTCCATTTGGCATTCGTGATTCCCACACTTTCCGCAACCGGAGTCAGCAGCGAGACAAACCCTGAATGGGCGCGGGAGATTAATGTAGGGGGTACGAAGAACTTGCTTGAAGCCATGAAACAGCAACCACAGCCCCCAAGGATTCTGTTCTCTTCATCGCTCCATATCTATGGCAAAACCCAGCATTTGCCGCCGCCGCGGACAATATTCGACACTCCACATCCCATCGAACACTATGCAAGACACAAAGTCGAATGCGAGGAGATGATCCGCAGCTCGGGATTAACTTGGGCAATCTACCGATTGGGCGCATCCCTTCCAGTACGCCTTTTGATGGACTCGGCGATGTTTGATGTCCCGCTGAACAATCGCATCGAATTTGTCCACAGAAGAGATGTGGGTTTAGCGATTGCGAATGGGCTGGAAGCGGATGAAATTTGGGGAAACGTCTGGCATATCGGCGGCGGATCCGACTGTCAGCTCTATCAGCGTGAGCTTGTGGAAGGGGTGATGGAAGCTGCCGGGATTGGAATGCTGCCAGAGGACGCCTTCACAGATGAACCGTATCCCACCGATTGGTTAGATACCGAGGAAAGTCAGAAGGTATTGAAATTTCAACGGTTGACATTGTCGGATTATATCGAGGAAGTTAAAGAGAGTATTGGCTTCCGTCGCTTTTTCATCCAACTCTTCCGACCGTTAATCCGTGTCTGGATTCTGAGTAAATCACGAGGGCAAACCTGAAGGGCATGATGAGTGAAACGAGAAAATCTGAAGGAATCGCAGTTGTTACCGGCGCTTCAAGCGGGATAGGTGAAGCGGCAGCACTGCAGCTCTCCGCTGCGGGTTTCCATCTGGTATTGATCGCTCGCCGCCGGGACCGCCTCGAGAAGCTTCAGTTTAAAATCCGGGAATCTGGTGGACCAGCGGATATCATCTGCTCAGATCTGAGCCAGGAAGAATCTTATTTTGCAATTGCTGATCAGGTGAAGAATATTGGATCTCCGATCGAGGTCTTGCTCAATAATGCCGGATTCGGCTGGTATGGATTTGGGGAGGAGATGCCGTGGAGTGTTGCCAGAAACATGCTAGCGGTTAACGTAACAGCAGTGACTGGACTTACGCTTCAGTTTCTGCCTGAGATGAAAAGAGTTAATCGCGGGCATATCATCAATGTCGGCTCGATTGTTGCCAGTATTCCCAGCCAGGGAGTAGCGCTCTATGGAGCAACCAAAGCGTTTCTCGATGTCTTTACAACATCACTTTATCGAGAACTTGTGAACACAGGAGTTAATGTGAGCGTGGTCCGAACAGGAGCGGTCAGGACGCCTTTCTTTAATAAGGTGGCTGCACACTCCGGGAGTGGAGTTATTCCGTTTCAGCGCCTTGCAGTTCAGCCAGAGACAGTAGCCCAGCGAATTTTGGAGCTTTTAAAGAAACCGAGGCGGGCGATTTATGTTCCACGGTTATTATGGATGGTCCCCTGGATTGAATTGTACTTCGGCTGGTTTATCGATCGTCTTGGACCACGTCTTCTGCGCTCCTCCCGATTTTGATCACGAATGCCCCGGGTAGAATTATTTGCCCCGAATGTCATCGTGGAATCGGATCTATGGATGGATCCCTCCGGGTCCTGGGCTTGATTTTCCGCGAGGCCTTGCTCTTAGGGCATATCGGCGGTGTAATGGGTGTTTTCATTGCATTTGGATTGATGGCTCTGTTGAACTTAATGCCGATGATCGGTGAGGCTTCTCAACCGATCTCGACTCTTGAGATCTTCGCCCGCGCCTTCACGGTGGCTCTTCTGTTGGGGTTGATTGGTGGATTGTATCCAGCTCTGAGAGCCACCCGTCTTGAACCGGTAGAGGCGTTGGGTTATGGATTAGGATTGTATCTAGTGAAAGAATTAAATCGGAAATCGGATCTAAGGATGGTTGAACATGAATAACAAAAGAGCACTGCGAGCTTTGTATTTTCTGGTGATTACAGCGCTTCTCTTTCTTCCCGCGTGCAGTCAAGGCACTCCCAGCTTAACCGAGGAGTCAAATAGCGGCATTCTGGAGGATTCTCAGCCCATTGTCAGTGCAACGGGTATTGTGCTCCCTTCAAAAAGGGTTGTCTTAAGTTTCTCGACTCCCGGCATAGTGGATGAAATCATGGTGGAAGAGGGGGAGGTGGTCGAGAAGGGAAAAATCCTGATGGCTCTAAAGGGGAGAGAACAGGCCCATGCTGCCCTGGAGACTGCTCGCTTAGAACTCATCCTCGCAAACCATAGCCTGGATGAGGTGCACCGCACTTCTGCCCTTGTCAGTGCGCAGACGCAGCTTTCCTTCGCGAATGCTCAGGATGCGCTTGAAGATGCAGAGTATAACTGGCGGGTCCAGCAGGAAGGTTATCGCGCCAGCCAATCCACGATCGACTCTGCACAAGCCGGCCTCGTGCTTGCGGAGGAGGAGGTCGATCAAGCAAAAGGCAATTATGACCATTACTCTGGTCGGTCCGAGGACGACGCCCAACGGGCGATGGCGTTGATCGCCCTATCTTCTGCACGCAGTGCCCGCGATGCCGCGCTCAGGAGGCTTAACTGGTATTTAGGCTATCCAGATGAGACAGAGCAATCCATTCTCGATGCCAAGCTTTCTATAAGCGAGGCGGAACTCGGAGTTGCTGAACAGAATTGGGAAAGAGTTAAGGATGGGCCGGATCCCGAAACCCTCGAGCGAGCGGAAGCGCGGGTAGCCGCTGCGCAGGCTCATGTAAAAGCGGCTGAGGCCGCCCTCTCTTTGCTCGTTTTGGAAGCACCTTTCGCCGGGACGGTCAGCGATGTGTACCCACAAGAAAAGGAGTGGGTCGCTCCCGGACAGCCTCTGGTTGTATTGGCAGATTTGCAAACTCTAAGGGTGGAGACTACGGACCTGAACGAGATTGATGCTGCGCAAATCGAGATCGGCGACTTCGCTACGACCACCTTTGACGCGTTGCCAGACATTGTGGTTGAGGGTCAGGTCGTTTACATTGCCAGTAAAGCGGAGGAGGGTTCGGGCGTGAATTATAAAGTGATCATTGAACTGAATGAAGTTCCGGAGAAAGTCAGGTGGGGGATGACGGCATTTGTCGATATCGAAATTGAGAGTTGATCATGGTGAGGATGTCATGACCTCGTTTAATGCCCACGATGAGGGTTGATGACGGATGATGCTAGAGAATGGCTAAAAGCCAACGACTTAGTGCGGGGTTATGGTGGCGGAGAGGAGATCCGTGCACTTGACGGGACCGAGTGACAGCGGAAAAAGTGCGTTCCTGAATGTCCTCGGCGCGCTCGATAAGCCCACTAGAGGGTCGGTTTTCATTGATGGCCAGGATATGGTCAAGATTGAGAAGAAAACCGCTTTACGCTAAAGAGTGCAATCGGGAATTGGTTTTTTTGGTTTGCGCATCTTGTATACAAAATCTAAAATCACAACTCGAAGTTTCGTTGATTATTCATGCTGTCAAGGAGTGATTGTCTATGGCTAAACATTTCGTGCTCGTCGCCGGAAACATCGGGTCTGGGAAAACGTCCCTCACAGAGCGGCTGGGGGAACGGTTGGGTTGGGATACTGCGTACGAATCTGTGGTTGACAATCCCTACCTCGCCGATTTCTACGCCGATATGGCAGTCTGGGCTTTTCACCTAAATGTCTTTTTCCTTGGCCACCGCGCAGACCAGCATCTAGCCCTGGCCGACTCTACCGCTTCGACGATTATCGACCGCTCAATATACGAGGACGCGGAGATCTTCGCCCGGGCTGCGCTAAGATTAGGGACGCTTTCTGAGCGCGACTACGAGAACTACCGCAAGGTCTTCGACCTCATCGTAGGAAACTTGCCTTCCCCGGACCTCTTGATACATCTGAAGGCGCCCGTGCCCGTTCTGATGGGGCGCATCCAGCAGCGTGCCAGGGATATGGAATTGGGGATCACCCAGGAGTACCTGGAGCTGCTCGATTCTTTGTATGGGGAATGGATCAACCGCTTCGATATTTGCCCGGTGCTGACAATCCGCACGGATGATCTCGATTTCGTCCACCAACCCCGACACCTTGACA